>CAMLRV010000034.1 GCA_946482495.1 uncultured Flavobacteriia bacterium | reverse complement strand
CATTGCCTAAATGGAATGTGGCTTTCTAAAAAAAGAGAAGTATAAAAAAAATCCCGTCTCGTTATGTTTAACGAGACGGGATTTTTTATTTTAATGAAATGGGTTGGACCATTTTGTATTGGTATATACATCAGTTCCTGAAAGTGTTCGCAAAAATGCAATCACTGAATTGACTTCCGCTGCCGTTAAATTCAATTGCTGACCGTTTCCACCAGGCATTAATCTTGGGTCTAAATTGGTGTTTCCAGTTGCAATATTTATTGTTCCATAATGTCCAATGGCTGCTTGTAATGAAGTAATAACACCAGTGTGCATAAATTGCCCATTTGTAGTTCCATCTGTTTTAACTAAATTTCTTAAAGAAGGAGCTCTTGTATTAGTAATATCAATTCCGGAACCAGAAATCGTACCAATTATGCCATTATTTCTAGAATTCGGATCAATATCAAATTCAGGTGCTCTATGACAACCTGCACATCCAATTCCGCCTCCAGTTCTTGAACCTGAAGCATCAAATGTTGGTGGAGTTAAAAATAAATTTTTTCCTTGATTTTCTTGTGCCGTGAAATTTGAAAATGGTGCACCTTCATTTGGAGCAGAAGCTCTACCTGTATCGTATTTAGAATCAAATGATTGTATACTTCTAATAAATTGCGCTAAAGCAGACTGAATTTTAGCTTCCGTAATTTCTTCTGAACCATAAACAAATTTGAACAATTCTTTATAATAATCCACTGCACTTAATTTAGCAATCAAATCAGTAAAAGATTGATCGCCATTTAAACCACTATATCCCATTTCATTATGATCTTTAATAGGCATCGTAGTTTGCATTTCTAAACTTGTAGCGCGTTCATCCCAAAAGAATTTTGTTTCAGTAGCAAATCTAGCATTAACTAATCGCATCGAATGTCTCCCTGTATTTCCATTTACTCCAGTACTGGAAACAGCATTGTCACCAAATGCAAATTCTTGTTTGTGACAACTGGAACATGAAATGGTGTTATTTACGGATAATTTTTTGTCATAAAACAATACTCTTCCCAATGTTGCACCTTTGTTGGAAATTGGGTTTAATCCACTGTTATCTTTAGTGATATATCCAGGGATAGTTTGATTGGCATAATTGGCTAGATTATTTAAGTCTACAGATGTGCCAAATTCGGCTTCAACTGCAGGGTAACTAGCTGGGATGTCAGTATAACTTCCGTCGTTTTCATCATTACAAGATGATAATAAGGCCGCAATTGCAAAGAATTGCAAAATTCTAGATAAGTTCATAGTGGCAAGTTTAAGGTTGTTAACTGTTTGACATAGAAAAAACAAAAAGGTTTAATGAAAAAGATGTTTTTTATTACTTTAAATTATTATTATATTTGACTTTTATTAGAAATTAAAACATTAAAATATTATTCGATGAAATTATTAGAAGGAAAAGTTGCTATTATTACTGGTGCTAGTAGAGGAATTGGAAGCGGAATCGCAAAAGTTTTTGCTCAAAATGGTGCAAATGTTGCGTTTACATATAGTTCGTCTGCAGAATCGGCATTAGCTTTAGAAAATGAATTAAAAGCTTTAGGAATTCAAGCAAAAGGTTATAAATCAAACGCTGCGGATTTTAATGAAGCTCATAAATTAGTTGATGATGTAATGGCTGATTTCGGTAATATCGATATCTTAATCAATAATGCTGGTATTACTAAAGATAATTTATTAATGCGTATGTCTGAAGAAGATTATGATGCAGTAATGCAAATCAATTTAAAATCTGTATTCAACATGACAAAAGCAGTGCAAAAAATTATGTTGAAAAACCGTAAAGGTTCTATCGTAAATATGAGTTCTGTAGTTGGTGTAAAAGGTAATGCTGGTCAGGCTAACTATGCTGCTTCTAAAGCTGGTATGATTGGTTTTACTAAATCAATCGCGTTAGAATTAGGTTCTCGTAACATTCGTTGTAACGCTATCGCTCCAGGTTTTATTGAAACGGAAATGACTGCAAAATTAAATGAAGATGTTGTTAAAGGTTGGAGAGAATCTATTCCATTGAAACGTGGTGGTTCTCCTGAAGATGTTGCAAATGTTTGTGTTTTCTTAAGTTCTGATATGAGTGCTTATGTAACAGGACAAGTTATCAACGTTGACGGAGGAATGTTAACATAATATTTGTTTATGGTTTATTGTTTGTAGTTATATTTGACAAACAATAAACAATTAACCAAAAACAACAAACATAAAAAATGACTACAAGCACAATTCTATTAATCATACTTTCAGTTGTTATTTCTGGAATTGTTGCATTTTATCAATATTTATTTAAAGCCGATAACCAAAACAAAACAAATTGGTTATTGGCTTTTTTGCGTTTTATTTCGGTTTTTTCATTGCTTTTATTGCTAATTAATCCAGTAATTTCAAGAAAATCAATTGAAACGCATAAAATTCCATTAGCTATTGTTGCTGATAATTCTCGCTCTATAACTGAATTAAAAGCAAATGATTTAGAAAAAGAATTGGTTGAAAAAATATCTTCTAATTCTGCTTTAAAAGATAAATTTGAAATTCAGAATTATACTTTTGATGAAGATTTTTATTCTGGGAAACCTTTAGATTTTAAAGGAAATCACTCGAATATAGACAATGTTGCGACGAATTTAAAACAATTAAATAAAAACACATTTTATCCGATAGTTTTATTATCAGATGGAAATCAGACAATCGGTAATGATTTCGTGTATAGTTTTCAAGAATCTGCTTCGGTTTTCCCTGTAGTTTTAGGTGATACAACTACGACATTCGATTTAAAAATAAATCAGCTTAACGCGAATAAATACGCTTTTCTAAAAAATAAATTTCCAGTTGAAGTGTTTTTGCAATACAATGGGAATAAAGCAACTTCTGCTAATTTTTCAATTGAAAAAAATGGTAAAAAAATAAGCAGCCAAACTGTTCATTTTGATAAAAAGAATAAAGTACAATCGTTACAAATTTTATTAGAAGCCGATAGAGTAGGATTACAAAAGTATAAAGCGATAATTTCCTCTTCAAATAAAGAAAAAAACACATATAATAATATCAAAAATTTTGCCGTTGAAGTTATTGATCAACGCAAGGAAATTGCTATTATTTCAGATATTTCACATCCAGATTTAGGCGCGCTTAAACGTGCTATCGAATCTAATGCACAACGTAAAGTAACTTTACTTAAAACAAATTCAATCAACGATTTAAAAAAATATAATTTATTAGTTTTATATCAACCTACCACTTCTTTTAGAAAAGTTTTTGAAGCAAATAAAAATCTTAGAATCAATACATTTATCATTACTGGAATGTCAACTGATTTTAATTTGTTAAATCAAATGCAATCCGATTTAAATTTTAACCTAACAAATAAACAAGAGAATTTTACATCTTCTTTTTTAACCAGTTTTAATCTTTTTGCACAAAATGATATTCAGTTTGAAGAATTTCCACCTTTAGAAAATCCTTTCGGAAAGATTACAGAAAAGAATAATGTCAACACCTTACTTACAGCTAAAGTCAATGGAATAGAAGTAGGAAATCCAATTCTAACGTTTTCAGAAAAAGGAAATAGTAGAAACGCTTATTTATTAGGAGAAAACTCTTGGAAATGGCGCATGGAAAGTCACGTGATGAATCAATCTTACGAAAAATATGATCAGTTTATTGATAAAATCATTCAATATCTATCTACTAATTCCGCTAAAAAATCACTTTTAGTGGAACATGAAAGTTTTTATAATTCTGGAGAAACTATCGAAATTTTTGCACAATATTTCAATAAAAATTATGAATTAGAAGAGAACGCTAATCTTTCTATAAACTTAACAAACAAGACTACAAAATCAACTAAAAACTATAACTTCTCCAAAGCAAATAATGGATATCAAGCTATTTTTGATGGTTTAGAACCACGAAATTATGCATTTCAAGTTAAAGAATCAAGTAGTAATGCCACTTATAATGGTTCTTTTGAAGTGTTAGATTTTGATGTGGAAAAACAATTTGTGAATCCAGATGTTTCTAAATTACAACAATTAGCCAATCAAAATAAAGGCGAGTTGATTCATCCAAATCAAATGGATAAGTTAATTCAGAAACTTTTAGAAAAAGACACCTATTTGCCAGTTGAAAAATCTTTAGTTAAAAATTCTCCTTTAATCGATTGGATTACTTTATTAATAATTTTAGCTATTTCTCTAGCTTCAGAATGGTTTATTAGAAAATATAACGGTTTGTTATAATCCATTTATTTTTTGTAAATTTAATCTTCTAAATTTTCAAATTATGAATGAAGTACATTTGCATTTATTAGTCAATCATTTTCCTATAATCGGATTGTTTTTTGGATTTTTTATTCTTTTGTTTGGTATCATAAAGAATAATTCAACTTTGAAATCAACAGCTTATATCATTTTTATTTTCTGTACTATTATGGGTAAAATTTCCATGATGACTGGTAGTAAAGCTGAACCCATGACTGAAAAAATTACTGAAATCATACATGAAGATATTCATGTTCATGCAGATAAAGCTTCCTTATTTATGAAACCACTTTATATTTTAGGATTAGTGTCAGTTTTCGGATTAGTTTCCATTGTGAAAAAACGTGAAAATGATAAATTTGTTTCAATTTGTGTCTTCCTTATTGCAGCAATTTGCATTTTTCTTTCAAAAGATGTTGGAACTTCTGGAGGAGAAATTCGTCATACAGAAATTAAGCAACAAGCCAATAATAACGGTGCTCTAGAACAAAATAATTTAATTGAAAACGAAACTAATTCTCAATAAACTAAAAATAAATTTTAAAAATTATTTGTTTATTAAAAATTTATGAGCATATATTTGCAAAACAATAAAACAAAAAATGTACACAAATTCTTTACATCATATCCATCATTTTTCCCACGCTCAAGCGAGGTAATTTTGGTATGTGTATAAGACAAATATAAATTACAAACCCGTTTGAGTCAATCAAGCGGGTTTTTTTTATTCCTTCTCCTTTGGCTCAAACTCAATTTTAAAAATTAAAATGAGTAAATTAAAAATTGCCATTCAAAAATCTGGTCGACTTAATGAAGAAAGCATACAAATGCTTAAAGATTGTGGAATTTCTATCAATAATGGAAATGATCAACTTCGTGTTACGGCTTCCAATTTCCCTTTAGAAGTTTACTTTCTTCGCAACTCAGATATTCCTCAATATTTAATTGATGGAGTGGTTGATATTGCTATTGTTGGAGATAACTTGCTGGTTGAAAAAGGAAAAAATATCCTAATTGCTGAGAAATTAGGGTTTTCAAAATGTAAAGTTTCCGTGGCTGTTCCAAAAAATTTCGAATACAATTCTGTTCAAGATTTAAGCGGATTACGAGTAGCAACATCTTATCCCAATACGGTAAACCAATTTTGTTCAAACAATAATATTGAAGTTGACATTCACCAAATTTCTGGTTCTGTTGAAATTGCTCCTAATATCGGACTCTCAGATGCGATTGTAGATATTGTTTCTAGCGGAAGTACTTTGTTTAAAAATGGTTTAAAAGAGGTAGAAATCATTTGCAAAAGTGAAGCGGTTTTAGCGGTTTCACCGTTAATTGCTGATGATTCCAATCAAATTTTAAACAAACTGAAATTCCGAATTCAAGCAGTTTTGCGTTCTAAAAAATCGAAATATATATTAATGAATGTTCCTAATTCTAACATTCAAGAAGTTTCAGAAATTTTACCTGTATTGAAAAGTCCAACCGTTGTGCCTCTTGGTGAAAGCGGTTGGAGTAGTGTGCAATCTGTTATTGATGAAGAACAATTTTGGGAGGTAATTGATCAGTTGAAAGATGCTGGTGCAGAAGGAATTTTAATTTGCCCAATTGAAAAAATGGTTTTATAAAAAAAAATCAATCCAACTCAAAACAAATGGTCTGAAATTTTAAAAAGACCAACACAATCCTTTTCAGACGTAGAAGAAACGGTGAAAGGAATTTTCAAAGAAATTAAACAAAATGGTGATGTCGCTGTTCAAAAGTATTCATCTTTATTTGATGGCAGTATGCCTGATACTATTTTGGTTTCTAATGAAGAAATTGAAGAAGCGAAAACTTTAGTAACAGATGAATTGAAAAAGGCAATAGAAGTTGCAAAGAATAATATCTATACATTTCACGAAGCTCAAAAAACAGAAAAAAATGAAATTGAAACGACTGATGGTGTTTTTTGTTGGCAAGAAAAAAGGCCAATTCAAAAAGTTGGCTTATATATTCCTGGTGGCTCTGCGCCTTTATTTTCAACGGTTTTAATGTTGGCTATTCCAGCTAAAATTGCCGGTTGTTCGGAAATTATTTTATGCTCACCACCCAATAAAGAAGGAAAAATACACCCTGCCATTTTGTATGCTGCTAATTTATGTGGTGTGACTAAAATCTTTAAAGTAGGCGGAATTCAAGCTATTGGTGCTATGACTTTCGGAACTCAAACTATTCCGCAAGTGTATAAAATATTCGGACCAGGAAATCAATTTGTAACGGTTGCTAAACAAGTGGCAACACAGTTTGGTGTCGGAATTGATATGCCAGCTGGACCAAGTGAATTATTAGTTTACGCCGATGAAACTTGTATTCCAAATTTTGTTGCGTCCGATTTATTGAGTCAAGCTGAACACGGAAGTGATAGTCAGGTTATTTTAGTTACAACAAACAATAAAGTTTTAGAAGCTGTTGAAAAAGAAATTTATGTGCAATTAAAAAAATTACCTCGTGCTGCAATTGCTGCTCAAGCCATTGAAAATTCGAAGTTAATTCTAGTTGAAAATGAGCAATTGGCTTTAGATTTAATCAATGATTACGCGCCAGAACACTTTATTATTTGCTCTAAAAACGAAAATTTCTTTGTGAACGGAATTCAAAACGCAGGTTCAGTTTTTATTGGAAATTTTACACCTGAAAGCGCTGGTGATTATGCTTCTGGAACGAATCACACATTGCCCACAAATGGCTATGCGAAAACGTATAGCGGTGTCAATTTAGATAGCTTTTTGAAGTTGATGACGTTTCAAAAAATTACCAAAAAAGGTATTCAAAACATTGGAAAAAGTATTGAAATTATGGCTGAAGCTGAAGGTTTGCAAGCTCACAAAAATGCGATAACACTTAGATTAAAGAAATAATTATGGAAATTAACATACAAAATCTCATCAGAGAAAATATAAAATTCATGCAAGCGTATTCTTCGGCTCGTGATGAGTTTCAAGAGTTGGAAAAGCAAATGATTTATTTAGATGCGAATGAAAATCCAAATGAAAATGGAATCAATCGCTATCCAGATACACAACAAAAATCAGTAAAAGCTTTACTGTCAAAAATGAAAAATATTTCTGAAAACCAAATTTTATTAGGTAATGGAAGTGATGAAGTTTTGGATTTGTTGTTTCGCGCTTTTTGCGAACCGAATAAAGATAATGTTATTACGTTACCACCAACTTATGGAATGTATGGTGTTTTGGCAAATTTAAACGCAATTGAAAATAGAGAAGTTTTACTTAACGAAGATTTTACTCCAAATGTCACACGAATCTTATTTGAAGTAAATAAATTTACTAAAATCATTTTTTTGTGTTCGCCAAACAATCCAACAGGAAACTCATTTTCAGAGGAAAGTATCGTAACTTTACTAAAGAACTTTAGAGGTTTAGTGGTTTTAGATGAAGCTTATATTGATTTTTCTTCTAATGAAAGTTGGTTGTCAAAAATTAATGATTTTCCAAATTTGGTTATCACTCAAACTTTATCAAAAGCTTATGGTATGGCTGGAATTCGACTTGGAATTTTATACGCTTCTACAGAAATAATTAACACGTTAAATAAAATTAAACCGCCATATAATGTAAATGTTTTAACGCAAAATAAGGCAATTGAAAAGTTAGAAAATACAGAAGAAATTAAACAGCAAATTATTGAAATACAAAAGGAAAGAAGTTTGTTATTTGATGAGTTACTTCAAATAAATTGGATTAAGAAAGTATACTCGTCAGATGCGAATTTCATTTTAATAAATGTAGATGATGCGAATAAAAGATATCAAAAATTCCTAGAAAAAGGAATCGTAATTAGAAACCGAACTTCGCAACCTTTATGCGAAAATTGTTTGCGAATTACCATTGGAACTTCAGAAGAAAATTTAAAATTAATCAACACACTAAAACAATTATAATGGCAAAGAAAGTATTATTCATCGACCGAGATGGTACTATGATTAAAGAAGTTTCCGATTATCAAATTGATGCTTTTGATAAAATGTATTTTTATCCAAAATGCTTGTCATTCTTAGGTAAAATTGCCAAAGAATTGGATTACGAATTGGTTTTAGTCACCAATCAAGACGGATTAGGAACAGATATTTTTCCAGAGAACACGTTTTGGCCAGTCCATAATTTTATCATGAAAACCTTTGAAGGTGAAGGTGTTTATTTTGCCGATCAATGTATTGATAAATCTTTTCCTGAAGAAAAACTGCCAACCAGAAAACCAGGAACAGGAATGTTAACCAAATATTTTTCAGAACAATACGATTTGAATAATTCCTTCGTAATTGGCGACAGATTAACGGATGTTGAATTGGCGAAAAACTTAGGTTCTAAAGCCATTTTCATCAATGATAACACAAATTTAGGAACAGCAGAAATTTCTCTAAATCAAACACAAATTGCAGAGACAATTGCTCTTGAAACTAACGATTGGGAAAAAATATATGAGTTTTTAAAATTAGAGAATCGTTCAGTTTCTATAATTAGAAAAACGAATGAAACGGATATTTCTATCACAGTAAACTTAGATGGAATTGGAAAGAGTAATATCAATACAGGAATTGAATTTTTTAATCACATGTTAGACCAAATTGCGCGACATGGACAAATGGATTTGGATATTCAAGTCAAAGGCGATTTACAAGTCGACGAGCATCATACAATTGAAGACACGGCAATTGCTTTAGGTGAAGTTTTCGCAAAAGCGCTAGGAAATAAATTAGGCATCGAACGCTACGGTTTTTGTTTACCGATGGACGATTGCTTAGCGCAAGTAGCAATCGATTTTGGTGGAAGAAACTGGTTGGTTTGGGAAGCCGATTTTAAACGTGAAATGATTGGTCAAATGCCTACGGAAATGTTTTTTCACTTCTTTAAATCGTTTACAGATGGTGCAAAAGCGAATTTAAACATCAAAGCGGATGGAACCAACGAGCATCATAAAATCGAAGCTATTTTTAAAGCGTTTGCAAAAGCAATAAAAATGGCTGTAAAGCGAGATGTAGAAAAAATGATTTTGCCATCAACTAAAGGAATGTTGTAATGAAGATTGTTATTATAGATTATGGGGCTGGAAATATTCAGAGTATTCAGTTTGCCATTAAAAGATTAGGTTTTGAAGCAATTTTAACTAAAAATCCTATTGAAATTCAACAAGCCGATAAAGTAATTTTCCCTGGTGTGGGCGAGGCGAGTAGCGCGATGCTAAAGCTAAACGAAAGTGGCTTAAACAAAATTATCCCCAATTTAAAACAACCCGTTTTAGGAATTTGTTTGGGAATGCAATTGATGTGTAACTTCTCTGAAGAGGGAAATACCAAAGGTTTAGGGATTTTTGATGTAAATGTGATACAATTTTCAAAGACTGTGAAAGTACCGCAAATGGGTTGGAATACCATTTTCAATTTGAAATCAAAACTTTTTGAAAACATTAACGAAAATGAATTTATGTATTTGGTGCATAGTTTTTACGTTCCGAATTCGAAATTAGCTATTGCGAATACAAATTACGAGGTAAATTATGCTTCCGCTTTACAAAATGACAATTTTTATGGAGTACAATTTCATCCTGAAAAAAGTAGTTCAGCAGGCGAGCAAATTTTAAAAAACTTTTTAGAATTATAGATTACTTCGTCTGTTCGCATTTTCATGCTCGAGTGGGCGTTCCCTCGTTGCAGACGTTTACCATAAATTATCAAATTTTCGTTAGCAACGAGGTCGGGCTTTCGGCACTCGCTTCCCGAAAAAAAATCGGGAGAGCTCAAACAAAGCCTCAATCCCTAACGCAAACAAAATAAACAAGATAAACTTGAAACCTTAAACTTGAAACAAAAGAAATGAGAATCATACCAGCCATAGATATTATAGACGGAAAATGTGTTCGTCTTTCAAAAGGAGATTACAATACCAAAAAAATATACAACGAAAATCCGTTAGAAGTTGCCAAAAATTTTGAAGCACACGGAATTGAAAATTTGCACTTAGTGGATTTAGATGGTGCGAAATCTAATCGAATTATCAATTATAAAATTTTGGAAAATATTGCTTCAAAAACAAATTTAAAAATAGATTTTGGCGGTGGGTTAAAATCGGATGACGATTTAAGAATTGCATTTGAATCTGGTGCGAATAAAATTACAGGCGGAAGCATTGCAGTTAAAAATCCAGATGTATGTGAAAATTGGGTTCAAAAATTTGGTTCAGAAAAAATCATTTTAGGTGCAGATGCAAATAACAAAAAAACTGCAATTTCTGGTTGGTTAGAAGAATCTAAAGAAGATGTAATTCCCTTTATTCAAAACTATCAAACCAAAGGAATTCAGTATGTTATTTGCACCGATATTTCAAAAGATGGTATGTTAGAAGGACCAAGTTTCGACTTATATCAAGAAATTTTAGAAAATACTTCTAATTGTAAACTAATTGCTTCAGGAGGAATTTCAACATTTGATGAAATCCCAAAACTTACCGAATTGGGTTGTGAAGGTGTAATTATCGGAAAAGCAATTTATGAAAATAGAATTTCGTTAAAACAATTAGAAAATTACATTTTAAACCGATAAACATGCTAACAAAAAGAATCATTCCTTGCTTAGATATAAAAAACGGAAGAACCGTAAAAGGTGTCAATTTCTTAGAATTGCGTGACGCTGGAAATCCTGTAGAATTGGCCAAGAAATATTCTGAAACCGGTGCTGATGAATTGGTTTTCTTGGATATTTCAGCAACTGAAGAACGAAGAAAAACGTTAGTGAATTTAGTTCGTGAAGTGGCTGAAACAATCAATATTCCGTTTACGGTTGGTGGTGGAATTTCATCGGTAGAAGATGTTGATATATTATTAAAAAATGGCGCTGATAAAGTTTCTATCAATTCCTCAGCAGTTAAAAACCCAGATTTAATCAATCAATTGGCTCAAAAATTTGGTAGTCAATGTGTGGTGGTTGCCATTGATGCCAAACGCATTAATGGAACTTGGAAAGTACATTTAGTTGGAGGAAAACAAGCTACAGATATTAATTTATTGGATTGGGTAGTGGAAGTTGCCAATCGTGGAGCTGGTGAAATTTTGTTTACTTCCATGGAAAATGATGGCACCAAAAACGGATTCGCTAATGAAGCTTTGGAAGCCATTTCTAAATTGGTAAATATTCCAATAATTGCTTCTGGTGGTGCTGGAAATAAACAAGATTTCGCTGACGCTTTTTCAATTGGAAATGCTGATGCTGCTTTGGCTGCGAGTGTTTTTCACTATGGAGAAATAGAAATTCCAGAACTAAAACAATTTTTAAAACAACAGAATATTTCAATTAGGATTTAGAAACAACACAGATTAAAGAGATTATTAGAATTTTAGAAATTTCTTCAATCTGTGTTTAAAAATAATATAAAATGAGAATTGATTTTACAAAAAACAACGGATTAATTCCTGCGATCATACAAGACAACGAAACCAAAACAGTTTTGATGTTAGGTTATATGAATCAAGAAGCTTTAGATACAACATTAGAAACTCAAAAAGTAACTTTTTTCAGTCGTTCTAAAAACAGATTATGGACAAAAGGCGAGGAAAGTGGGAATTTTCTAAACTTAGTTTCTATTAAAAACGATTGCGATAACGACACATTATTAATTCAAGTTAAACCAATCGGACCAACATGTCACAAGGGCTCAGATACGTGTTGGCTAGAAGAAAATAATTCAAATTATGGATTTCTTTCAAAATTAGAAAATACAATTCAAGAAAGGAAAGAAAATGCCACTTCAGAAAAAAGTTATGTAGCATCTTTATTCGAAAAAGGAATTAATAAAATTGCTCAAAAAGTAGGTGAAGAAGCTGTCGAAGTGGTTATTGAAGCTAAAGATACTAACAACGATTTATTTTTATCTGAAAGTGCCGATTTACTGTTTCATTATCTTATTTTACTGCAGGCGAAAGGTTTTCAATTGAATGATGTGGTGAAGGTGTTGAAGAATAGAGAAAAGTAATGCAATTATCAATAAAACTATATCAAATTACTATTTGAAGTTCCTGATTTTTCTTACTTTTAATAAAAATTAGAATTATGAGATTTCATACAAGAAAATGGGTAAAACCAGAAGATTTAAACGCTAACGGAACTTTATTTGGTGGGCAATTATTGGCTTGGATTGATGAAGAAGCAGCTTTGTATTCGATCGTACAATTAGAAAATCCGAAAGTGGTTACGAAATATATGAGTGAAATTAACTTCATGAGTGCAGCCAAACAAGGCGATATTGTTGAAATTGGAATTGATGTGGTGAAATTCGGGTCTTCTTCTTTGGTTTTAAAGTGTGAAGTTAGAAATATGATGACACGTGAAAAAATTATTACTATTGATAATATTACTATGGTGAATTTAGACGAAGATGGAAAATCTAAGCCACATGGAAAAACACAAATTGAGTTTATTGAAGACCGTTTAGGAAAATAGTCTTTAGTCTCAGTCTCAGTTTTCACTAACCCCGAAATATTATATGCAAGTAAAACTTCATCATTATAACCTAAAATTAAAGGACAATTTTAAAATTTCACGATTGTCTTTTGATGTTAAACCTTCTTTAGTCGTTGAATTAATTAGTGATGGGTTTTCTGGATTTGGAGAAGCTACCGAAAACGCCTATTATCACTTAGATACTTTTCAAATTGCTGAAGATATTCAAAGAAATTATCATTTTATTGAATCATTAGACAAACTTAAACCAGAAGAGTTTTGGTTAAAACTGAAACCACTTTTTGAAGATAATCATTTTGCTTTATGCGCTTTAGATGAAGCATATCACGATTTATATACCAAAAAATTAGGTATAAAACTTTATGAGTATTGGAAATTAAAACCTGAAAATTTACCCTTAACCAATTACACGATTGGCATTGCCGAAATTCCGAAAATGATTGAAAAAATGAAAGCCATGCCTTGGCCTTTGTATAAAATTAAATTAGGAACTTCCAACGATATTGAAATTATAAAAGCCTTACGAAAAGAAACGGACGCGATTTTTCGTGTAGATGCGAATTGCGGTTGGACAGTTGATGAAACCATCGAAAACGCTAAAATATTTAAAGATTTAGGTGTAGAATTTATCGAACAACCTTTAAAAGCGGATGATTGGGATGGTTGTAAAGAAGTAATGAAACACTCGGTTTTACCCATAATTGCAGATGAAAGTTGCATTGAAGAAGAAGATGTTGCGAAATGCTTTAATCATTTTCATGGGGTGAATATCAAATTGATGAAATGCGGCGGATTAACGCCAGGCTTACGTATGATTCATAAAGCAAAATCTTTAGGTTTGAAAACAATGGTGGGTTGTATGACGGAATCTACCGTTGGAATTTCAGCTATCGCACATTTGTTGCCTTTATTGGATTATGTCGATATGGATGGCGCGCTATTATTAGAAAAAGATATTGCAACTGGAGTTTCCATCGATTTCGGAAAAACAAGTTATAGTTCAGAAAATGGAACGGGAGCGAGGTTGATTAAATAAATTTAGATGAAGAAAATAGTCACATTATTAACCATTTTATTTTTTTGCAAATCATTCGCAATAGTCGGATTGGCTGATTGGCAATTTGTTACTTCAAAAGGAAATGTTTTTAATAACTACCAACAAGATGGTATTTCATTATCAATTAATGGAAATGGTGTAAAAATTGATAATTTAAAAAAATGGTATTTTTATAATTTAATTTTAAAAAAAATTTAATAAAAAAAAAAAAAAATTAATAAAGAGTTTAAAGACAAAAAATAAAATTAAAAAAAAAAAAAAATAAAAAAATAATAAATTTTTAATTTAA
>CAMLRV010000033.1 GCA_946482495.1 uncultured Flavobacteriia bacterium | reverse complement strand
AAGAATAGTTGATGTTGTGGTAATTTCGGATACACACTTGGGAACTTATGGTTGCCAAGCGAAAGAACTACTGACTTATTTAAAATCGATTGCTCCAAAAACGCTAATTATAAATGGAGATTTCATTGATATTTGGCAATTTAAAAAAAGTTACTTTCCTAAACATCATTTGAAGGTCATTAAAAAGATAATTGATTTCGCATCTAAAGGAACCGAAGTGGTTTACATTTTAGGAAATCATGATGAATTTTTACGACGATTTGCAGATACGAATTTCGGAAACATTGAATTAACCAATAAAAAAGTGTTAGAACTTGATGGAAAAAAGGCTTGGTTTTTCCATGGTGATGTATTTGATGCTTCTGTACAACATTCGAAATGGATTGCCAAATTAGGCGGTTGGGGTTACGATTTCTTAATTCGATTAAATGTATTGTCCAATTGGTTTTTAACACGAATGGGTAAAGAGAAATATTCCTTTTCTAAAAAGATAAAAAACAACGTAAAAAAAGCGGTGAAATTTATAGGAAATTTTGAAGATGCTGCTACGGAATTAGCAATTGAAAACAATTTCGATTATGTGATTTGTGGACACATTCATCAACCACAAATTAGAAAAGTGGAGAATAAAAAAGGAACTTGTTTGTATTTGAATAGTGGCGATTGGATTGAAAACTTAACCGCTTTAGAATATCACAATAATGCTTGGGAAATTTATACTTATGATAAAAATGATTTTCAAGACGATATGGAAAACGAAACTGGTGATATGGAGATGAAAAGCATTGAATATTTAATTAAAGAAGTTGTTGCATTTAACTGATAGAATATGAAAATTTTATATGCCGTTCAAAAAACAGGAAATGGTCATTTAGCCAGAGCACAAGAGATTATTCCGATTTTGCAAATTTATGGAGATGTAGATATTTTAACAAGCGGGAGTCAATCTCAAATTAATTTAGGTTTTCCAATTCAATACGATTTCAAAGGAATTTCATTGTTTTATGGAAGCAATGGAAATGTTTCTTTTTTGAAAACGTTTTTCAAGAACAATTACTTCAAATTTTTCTTGGAGATTTTAAGACTCAACGTTCATAAATACGACTTAATTATTAACGATTACGAACCTATTTCGGCTTGGGCCTGCAAATTAAAAGGTGGGAATATTGTTTCGTTATCGCATCAAGCAGCTTTATTTTTTGAAGAAACCCCGAAACCAAAGAAGCTAAAATGGTTGAGTTGGACGATTTTTAAAAATTATGCACCGGTTACTTTTAAATACGGACTTCATTTTAAAGAATATAATGAAGAAATTTTCAAACCAGTTATTCGAAGAAAAGTTAGAAACTTGAAAACATCTACATCTGGAAATTACATTGTGTATTTACCTTCGTATTCGGATATCAAAATCATTAAAGAATTAAAAAGAACATCTGCTAATTGGACCATATTTTCCAAAGAAGCAAAAACTTCTTATACAGCAAACAATTGCACTATTTTTCCAATTGACGAAAAAGAATTTTTAAACTCATTAGCCAATTGTCAGGGTGTTTTATGTAATGCCGGTTTTGAATTACCTTCTGAAGCTTTATATTTAAAAAAGAAACTATTTGTCATTCCGATTAAAAAGCAAATTGAACAAGAATGTAATGCGCTGGCTCTAAAAGAAATGGGAGTTTTAACTTCTAAAAAGCTCGATTTCAATTTAATTGAAATGTGGACATTAGCAGACAAGATGGTTTCCGTTGATTATACCCATACAATCGAAAAAGTAATTGAAGAAATTGTTTTAGAAAACACTTCATTTGACTCAGAATTTTTATTTATTTAAACTGGTTAAGAGTGACAAAAAAAGTAGTGTTTTTTTTTATTTATTGTGGTTAGTAAATCGTCACTCTTTATCTGGTTTAAAATAAAAAAGCCCAAACAAATGTTTGGGCTTTTTTATGATTTAGATTTTAAAATTATTTCTTTCCAGAAGCTTCTAAATTTCTTTCGATTGTATGTCCAGGTCTTGACCATTTTGGTTTTTCTCCTAAAGCTTCAAATTTAGAATCCGCAGCTTCCACTGTTTCTGGCTGCATTTTTTTGATGAATGGTTTTTGTGGATTTAATCCTAACAATTCAAACATTTTCATGTCTTCATCTACATCTGGATTTGGAGTCGTTAATAATTTATCTCCAGCAAAAATTGAATTCGCACCCGCAAAGAAACACATCGCTTGTCCTTCTCTACTCATGTTAGTTCTTCCAGCAGATAAACGCACTTGAGTTTCTGGCATTACAATTCTAGTAGTTGCTACCATACGAATCATTTCCCAAATTTCAACAGGCTTTTCATCTTCTAGCGGAGTTCCTTCTACTGCTACTAAGGCATTAATTGGCACCGATTCTGGTTGTGGATTTAAAGTTGAAAGCGCTACTAACATACCAGCTCTATCTTCTATACTTTCACCCATACCGATAATTCCTCCGCTACAAACGGTTACATTTGTTTTACGAACATTATCAATAGTTTCTAAACGGTCTTCAAAACCACGAGTTGAAATAACTTCTTTATAATATTCTTCCGAAGAATCTAAATTGTGATTGTAAGCATACAAACCAGCTTCCGCTAAACGGTGTGCTTGATTTTCAGTAATCATACCTAAAGTACAACACACTTCCATGTCTAATTTATTAATCGTACGAACCATTTCCAATACTTGATCAAATTCTGGTCCGTCTTTTACATTTCTCCAAGCCGCACCCATACAAACTCTAGATGAGCCAGAAGATTTGGCACGTAAAGCTTGCGCTTTTACTTGAGAAACCGACATTAAATCATTACCTTCAATATCAGTATGATAACGCGCTGCTTGAGGGCAATATCCACAGTCTTCTGGGCAGCCTCCCGTTTTTATCGATAAAAGTGTAGAAACCTGAACCGTATTTGGATCATGATGTTCTCTATGTATTGATGCAGCGTCATATAACAACTCCATTAAAGGTTTGTTATAAATAGCAATTATTTCTTCTTTCGTCCAGTTATGTTTAGTCACACTCATAAAATCATAAATTAATGCTTCAAAAGTAGTGATTTACATTTGAAGAAAAAATTTATGTGAAAAAGTTTTTAATGTTTTGAAACAACATGAACGTCTTTCCAATATTGCATTATGGCAAAAGAACCAATTAATGACGAAGCAACTCCTTCAAAAAACAACACGGCACAATACTTAATAAGATTGGTTTTTCCTGTAAAAAAGAAAGTATCTGATAATTTTGCTAAATACACTTCACCACCTTTAATATACACGAAAGCTATAAGTCCGGCAATACCTAAAACCACTCCAATAATTCCTGTTTTAAACCCAGAAACTAGGTTTTCTAGATACTCTGTTGTTCCGTTTGCATAATTACTTTTAATTGTTTTCCAAATTCCGAAAAGCACAATAAAGGCGTTCAAAATTCTTAAATAATTTTTGTCAGCTAACCCAAATAAATCCATTAGTAAGAAGAAAACACCAATACCAACAAAAATTAAGATTCCGTTTTTAATTTCAACTTGATTTTTCATATATAAAGATTTAAGTTATTTACATTAAATATATGAGATCGCCTTTTTATAAGAATTTATTTCACAAACGCTTTACCCGCGATTTCATAGTAGCTAATTTTTGACTACCATAAATGTACGAAATAAATTATTATCTATCTGATTTTCAGATGAATTTTTAACTTTTATTTTAATTTTTTCAGTTTAAGTCTTGTAGTAAAATCCATTCATTATGAGCAAAATAATCGAACTTAGCGGTTGCCATATCTGTTTTTTCGTCGATTAATCTTAAATAAGGCCGCCTGTTTATAGAAACATGACAATCTACAAAAATGGAAATAGGTTTTGGAGATTGCTTTTTAATTCTTTGACAAAATTGCCAAATAAAATCAGGCGCATTACTCATAATTGCTGCTTGTCTGGGTGTTAAATCTGAAGTAAAATTATAGTCGTAAAACGCTTTTGTTTTTTTATCGACGACTTTAATATTTATAGTTCCCTTTCTTTCACGAAGCATCATTCGCCAAGCTAATCTATGACCTTCTTCTGTAAATAACACATCACCTTTTATTACATAATGGCGTAATGGAAATAAAATCTGAACAATAAAAAAAGGCACAAAAAAACACATAAATAGTTTGGTGTTGATTTTCCTTTCTGGAAGATTTTCGTCTTTATTTTTTAAGAATTTTAAAGGAATTTCATCATAAAACAGCACAATAAAACTTAAGGCTAAAAAAGGAAAAATTCCAATTCGCAAAGAATATGCATTAAAAAGATGAAATCCGAGTGAAGCTAAAATGGCCAATTTTCTAGTTTTTTTCCAAATTAATGCTGGTACAATTAACAAATCGAATAAAATTCCTGCATAAGCATACAACAATAAAAACCATTTCTGATTAAAAATATCTAGTAAAAATTGACGTTGTGTAATCCCATTTAAAAGAATTTTAGAAAAAGTTCCGTCTAACCAATCTGGATATAACTTTGCAATTGCCGCATAAAAATATAAGATTGCCAATTGAAAAATTAACAGATATGGCATCCATCTCGGGATTTTATTTTGCTTAATTTTCGGGAATAATTTCGCATCCATACTTAATTTACCATTGGCTGGCAAAAAAATCATGATCACACAAATTAGAATTAAAAAATAGTAATGATTATTATAAGATTCCTTCTGAATTAGGTAAACGGTGGACCACATAAGAGTAAAAGCTACCATTGCAAATCTGTAAAACAAACCTAACGTGATAAATAAACCCAAAATTCCCATTACAAAAAAATAGGTATACATTTTTTCGCCATGTAGAAATTGCAGAAATTCGAAACCAATAAAACTAAAAGTGAATTTACTTTGAACAAAAACAGCTTCAATCCAGCCTAAAAAGATAGCTCCAAAACTTTCTCCCATAATTAACAATCCTAGTAATATTCTAAAAATTACTAATCCAGAATTATCAATTTTTTCTGAAAGCCATTTTTGCATCATTTTAATTTTTCGAAATATTCAATGGTGTTTTTTTTGTCTAATTCTAACTGAGATTTTAAAGCCTCAAAGGATTCGAACTTTTGTTCATCACGAAGTCGTTCTAAAATATTCACTTGAATTTTCTGATGATAAATATCCTGATTAAAATCTAGTAAATGCACTTCAATAGATAATTTATTTTCTCCTAAAGTTGGCTTTACACCAATATTCATCATCCCAAAAATAGACTGATTATTTACATAGGCCGAAACTATATATACTCCATTTTTAGGAATTAATTTATAATCTTCAGGAATTTCAATATTTGCAGTTGGAAAATTGATGGTTCTACCAAGTTGATTCCCTTTCACGACATTTCCAGTTAACACATATGGATAGCCTAAATATTCGTTGGCTAAAGAAATATTTCCTTCTAAAAGTGAATTTCTAATTTTAGTAGAACTCACAGAAACCTCATTAATTTGTTGTGCTGAAATTTCTTCCACTTCAAAACCAAATTCTTTTCCGAAGTCAATTAAATCATTAAAATCGGCAGCACGGTCTTTTCCAAATTTATGATCGTGACCGATAATTATTTTCTGAATATTTAATTTTTCAACTAAAACTTTTTTAACAAAATCCCTTGGTGATAATTCTGAAAAGGTTTTATCAAAAGGATGAATGATAAAATTATGGATTCCTTTTTTTTCTAATAAAGTAGATTTTTCTTCAATTGTGTTCAATAACTTAATATCGTAATTATTAGATACAATCAATCTAGGATGTGGAAAAAAAGTAAGTATCACACTTTCTAAATTTTCATTTTGTGCCACAGTACAAATTTTATCTAATATTGCTTTATGCCCAATATGTACTCCATCAAAAGTACCTAAAGTAACAATCGTTTTTTGTGAAGTGACAAAATCATTTATAGAATTAAAAACCCTCAAAATTGTATTTTTTTTGCAAAAGTAATTTTTTTCATGATGAATTATTATAAATCTTCCAACAATTGTTAATTTTTAATTGGATAAATATATTTTTTTTTATATTTGTCTAATAATTAATCAAATAAACCATGAAAAAAACACTACTATGCCTTTCATTAATGATGCTATTTGCATCAGGAATGCAAGCTCAAACCAAAAAGGATTGGTCAGCAGTTGGTAATAGCGATGTAACTGCTATTAAAAAAACTGTTCAAAGACCAAGTTTTCCTGTACAGTTTAAACTTTTCAAAATTGATTTACAAAGTTTAAAACAAAAACTTTATACTGCTCAGGACAGATTTGTTCAAAACGCACAATTTGCAATTGTTGAACTTCCAAATTCAGACGGAAAATTAGAGAAATTTAAAATGTACGAAGCATCAAACTTCGATACTGAATTACAAGCTCAATTTCCAGATATTAGAGCTTATGTTGGACAAGGAATAGACGACCAACATGCTCAAGTAAGATTAAGTATTAGCCCAGAAGGTATTCAGACTATGACATTCAGAGCTGAAAAACCAACTGAATATGCTGAAGCTTTCTCTGCTGACAACACTATTTACGCGGTTTACAACAAGAGCCAAGTAAGAAGAGCACCTTTCACATGTGCTACACCTGAAGAGCATTTAGAGGCTGATTTAGGAAAAATTGGCAATTCAGTTATGTCTAGTGATGCAGTTTACAGAACTTTCAGATTAGCTATGTCTGTTACTGGTGAATATTCTGCTTACTTTGGAGGAACAACTCCTTTAGTTTTAGCTGCTGTTAATGCAACTTTAACAAGAGTAAACGGTGTTTACGAAAAAGATTTAGCTATTCACATGAACTTAGTTAATAATACAACTATTTTATATTTAAATGCTGGTACGGATCCTTACGGAAATACAGATGCAAATTATAACACTGAATTACAAAATACATTAACTGCACAAGTTGGTAATGCAAATTACGACATTGGACACTTAATGTCGGCTATTGGAAACAATGGTAATGCTGGATGTATTGGTTGTGTATGTGTAAACGGATCAAAAGGAAGTGGATATACTACAAGTACTGCTCCAGTTGGAGATAATTTTGATATTGATTTCGTAGTTCACGAAATGGGTCATCAGTATGGTGCAAATCACTCTTTTTCATTCTCAACAGAAGATAATACTGTAAATTACGAACCTGGAAGTGGTGTAACAATTATGGGATACGCTGGTATTACTAATTATGACGTTGCAGCTCACTCTATTGATACTTTCCATGCTGGAAATATTGCACAAATTCAAACAAACATGGCTACAAAAACATGTGATGTTGAAACTGCAATTACACATGGTACACCTGTTGTTAACGCGGGTGCTAATTACACAATTCCAAGAAGTACTCCTTTTGCTTTAACAGGTTCAGCTACTGATACTGGTGGAACAGGAAGTATGACATACCAATGGGAACAATATGATGATGCAGCAGCAGCTCAATTACAAGCAGCTAGTCCAGCATCTACAACTAAAACACTTGGTCCAAACTTTAGATCTTATTTACCAACTACTTCAGGAACAAGATATTTCCCAGTAATGGCTTCTACTTTAGCTGGTAGTAAAACTACTACAGGTTCAGCTATATTAGTTGAAGCATTAAGTTCAGTTGCTAGAACATTAAACTTCAGATTAACTGCAAGAGATAATGCAATTAATGGAGGACAAACTAATTTTGGAAATGTGGTTGTTACTGTAGCAAACATTGCTCCACTTGATGTAACTTCTCAAAATACAAATGGAATTTCATATGCAGTTGGATCAACTCAAACTGTAACTTGGACAAATGCCGGAAATAGTGGAATTGCTGGTGGTGCAAATGTTGACATTTTATTTTCAACAGATAATGGAGCAACTTGGGCATATACATTAGTAACTGCTACTCCAAACGATGGTTCTCAAGCTGTTACTCTTCCTGCAGGTGTTAGTGCACCATATTGTAGATTTATGGTTAAAGCGAATGCTAATATTTTCTTTAACGTAACTACTAAACCTTTCGCGGTAGGATACACTGTAACTACAGTTTGTAGTTCATTTACAAACAATACTCCAGTTGCAGTTCCAGATGGATTAGGAGCAAATATTTCAGGAGGAACTGTATCAAAAACAGTAACTTCTTCTGGTATTGCTAACCCAATATCTGATGTAAATGTAACTTTAGCATCGAATCACACTTATTTTTGGGATATGGCAATTTCATTAGCACATCCAGATGCAACAAGTATGTTATTATCAAACCACCAATGTAACAATGTTACTGCAGGAGGATTTAACATCATATTCGATGATAGTGGTGTTGCTACTGTATGTACTGGAAACCCAGTTGCTGGAACATTTTTACCAAGTCAATCTTTAAGTACATTTAATGGAAAATCTGGTAATGGTACTTGGACTCTTTCTGCATTTGATTGGTACAATGGAGATACAGGATCATTAAATAATTTCACTATTGAAGTTTGTTCACAACAAGCTACTTTAACAAGTGATACTTTCACAGGTTTAGACGACTTTAGCATTTATCCAAATCCAAACAATGGTAACTTTAATATTAAATTTACTTCTCAATCTTCAAATAATGTGGAAATTATGGTTCACGATTTAAGAGGTAGACAAGTATTTAATAAGTCTTACGATAGTAATTCAGTATTTAACCAAAACATTCAATTAAACAATGTTGAATCTGGTATTTATATTGTTACTGTTAAAGATGGAGACAGACAAGAAAACAAGAAAATTGTTATTGAATAATAATAGTTTTACCTTTATAAATAGTATGCCCTCAAATTTGAGGGCATTTTTTATTATTGAAATCCATCAATTTTTAATTAAATTTATTTTTCTTATCTCTATTTTTATATATTTGCCTAAATAACACCCAATTAACCATTAAACATGAAAAAAACATTACTACTCTCGTTCGTAGGTTTGTTAGCTTTCAATCTATCTTTCTCACAGACCGAGAAAGCTTGGGTTAAAAAAAACAAATCTGACGTAAGTTCTATTAACAAAAATGTTACTAGGGAAGAATTCCCAGAAGAATTCAAATTGTATCAATTAGATTTAGCTAGCTTAAAAACTAAATTATTTCAGGCACAAGACAGATTTAAACCAAATGCTAAAACTGTTATTGTTACAATTCCAAATTCTGAAGGACAGTTAGAAAACTACAAAATGTATGAAGCATCAAATTTTGATGCTGAACTACAATCTCAATTTCCAGAAATCCGCGCTTATGTTGGTAGTGGAATTGAAAATCCAAAAAGCATTTTAAGATTAAGTATCAGTCCAAGCGGAATTCAAACTATGACAATTAAACCAAATGGAATGTCAGAATTTATCGAGGCTTATTCTTCAGACAACACAATTTATGCTGCTTATGCTGCAAAAAGTAGAAAAGGTAAACTTCCTTTTACTTGTAGTACAGAAGAAACTATTTTAGCAAGTAAAATTTCTGAAAAGAAAGGCAATGCTAATAAATCGAGCTTAAATCAAATCTTAACTTTTAGATTAGCTCTTTCTTGTAATGCAGAATATTCAAATTATTTTGGAGCTACAAATGCCAGCCAGGTTAACAATGTACTTACTGCATTTAACAATACAATGACAAGAGTTAACGGAGTATTTGAAAAAGATTTTTGTATTCACATGAATATCATTTCTCAATCTACAAATGTTATTTATTATACAGCAGGAACAGACCCTTATACTACTATGGCCAATTGGAATACGCAATTACAAAATGCGTTGAGTACTAGTTTAACAGGCGCTGCAACTTCTTTAGCTGCAAACAATGCTGCATACGACGTTGGACACATGTTTGGTTCTACTGGAGGTGGTGGAAATGCAGGTTGTATTGGATGTGTTTGTGTAGACGATACAGCTGCTACTAATGATCAAAATAAAGGGTCTGGATATACTTCACCAGCAAATGGTGTACCTTCAGGTGATACTTTTGACATTGACTATGTGGCACACGAAATGGGTCACCAATTTGGTGCAAACCACACTTTTTCAAACAATGTTGAAGGAACTGGAGTAAATGTTGAGCCAGGTTCAGGTTCAACTATTATGGGATATGCTGGTATTACTGCACAAGATGTTCAGCCAAATTCAGACGCATATTTCCATATTGTTAGTATCGACCAAGTACAGACTAACATGGAATCTAAAACTTGTCCGGTTAGAACAACTATCAGTAACAACACACCTACTGTAGATGGAGGATTATCATATACTATCCCAAAAAGCACACCATTCATTTTAACTGCCGTTGGTTCAGATGCTGACGCAGGAAATGCACTTACTTACTGTTGGGAGCAAATTGACAATGCCACTACTCAAACTGGTGCTGCGAGTGCTGCTACAGCTACAAAAACTGGAGGACCTACATTTAGATCTTACAATCCTGTAAGTGTTGGGTACAGATATTTCCCAAGAATTCAAAGTATTATTGCGAATTCAGCAACTACAGCTGGAACTGAAATCAATGTTGAAGCATTAAGTTCAGTTGCAAGAACATTAAACTTTGCTGTAACAGTTAGAGATAACGTTGCCGGTTTTGGACAAACTGAATATGACATCGCTACTTTAACAGTTAATGCAACTGCTGGACCATTTGCTATCACTGCACCAAATACTGCGGTATCTTGGCAAGCAGGTACAAACCAATCTGTAACTTGGAATGTAGCAGGTACAACTGCAAATAACGTAAACTGTCCAACAGTTGACATCTTCCTTTCTACTGATGGAGGAAATACTTACCCAATTTTATTAGCTACAAACGTACCTAATGATGGAACAGAAACTGTTATGATTCCAAACAATGCTGGAACAACAAATAGAATTATGGTAAAAGGATACAATCATGTATTCTTAGATATTTCAAATGTTAACTTCACAATTACTGCACCTGCTTCTACTTTTGGATTAGCTTATGGTGGAGCATCAGGAGCTCAAAACAAATCTATTTGTCAAGGAGGAAATACTTCTTACGCATTAAACTATTCTGCTTTAGGAGGATTCTCAGGAACTACAAACTTCACAGCTACTGGAAACCCAGCTAACTGTACTGTAAGTTTTACACCAAGTTCATTATCTACAACTGGAGCCGTAACTGTAAACGTTACTACAACTGGAGCTGTAGCTGTTGGAGCTTATACAATTGTAGTTACAGGAACTTCTGGAGCTACAACTAAAACTGTTAACTTATACTTAAATGTTGTTAATGGAAATTTTGGTACTCAAACACTTAGTACTCCAGCTAACTTAGCAAATGGAGTATCAACTTCAACATCATTGACTTGGCCAGCAAATGCTGCTGCAAGTGCTTATGATGTACAAGTTGCAACTGATGCTGGTTTTACTAATATTATCGCTGCAACTACAGTAACTGGAACATCAGTTTCATTAACTGGATTAACTGAACTTACTATTTATTACTGGAGAGTTTTACCAAAAAACGCAGGATGTTCAGGAACATTTAGTTCAGCGTATCGTTTTACAACTGGTGAATCAAACTGTACATACACGTATTCAAACAATACACTTTTAGCAGTAGCTGATGGAACTGGAGCTAACACTCCTGGTGCAACTGCAACAAAAACAGTGGTAGTTCCTGGAACAGTAACTGGAAACATCAACAGCGTTACTACATCTGTGAATTTAGACCATACTTATGTTCAAGATTTAGTTTTAGAATTAAGTCACCCAGATGGTACAAAAATTAAGTTAATGAATAGAAATTGTGATGAAGGAGCTTCAGTTGCTGCAACTTATTCATTTAACTTTACAGATGCTGGTGCTTCTGCTTTACCAAATGGTTCATGTTTAAATCCAGTAATCACAGGAAACGTTAAACCACAAGAAGCTTTAAGTACATTTGGTGGTAAAACTGGTGCTGGAACATGGACATTAAGAGCTACTGATTATTATAATGGTGATACAGGAACAATTTCAAACTGGAGTGTAACACTTTGTATGGCACAAGTACCGTTAGCAAATGCTTCATTTAACGCTATTGAAGATTTAAGCATCTATCCAAACCCAAATAACGGAAACTTTAATATTAAATTTACTTCTCAATCATCAAATGATGTAGAAATTACAGTTCATGATTTAAGAGGTAGACAAGTTTTCAACAAGTCTTATGCTAGTAATTCATTATTCAACCAAAACATTCAATTAAACAATGTTGAAACTGGTGTTTATATTGTTACTATTAAAGATGGAGATAGACAAGAAAACAAGAAAATTGTTATCGAATAATAACAATTAGAATAACAAACAAAAATGCCCTCAACAAATGAGGGCATTTTTATTTACTATTATTTCAAGTATATATTCTTAATTCAAATTTCAAAACTATTTTCCGTTATATAAATTCATAGTATTGTTTAATCCGGCTAAAGCGAAAGATTTAATTATCTCAGAAGATATTGCTAATCTTTCTTTCAGGCTTTCATTTTCTTCTGGAGTCCATTCTCCTAAAACATAGTCCACTTGCTTTCCTTTTTTAAAAGCATCACTAATTCCAAATCTAAAACGAGGATATTCGGTGGAATTCAATATCAATTGAATGTTTTTAAGCCCATTATGGCCACCGTCTGAGCCTTTTGTTTTAATTCTGATACTTCCAAACGATAAATTTAAATCGTCCGTTATAACCAACATATTCTCTTTTTCTATATTTTCCTTTTCCAACCAATACTTTACAGCTTTACCACTTAAGTTCATATAGGTATTTGGTTTTAGCAAAATAACAGTTCTCCCTTTGATTTTAAATTCGGCTACATCACCTAACTTTTGCGTTTGGAAAGAAATACTTTCTTGATTTGCAAAGAAATCTAATACTTTAAACCCAATATTATGTCGAGTATTAACATATTCAGAACCAATATTACCTAACCCAACTACTAAAAATTTTTTCATTTCTTTATATTCATTTGAATTCACATCTACTAACTCAGTTTTAGACTTTGCGCCAAAAAACTGAAATAAAGATTTCAATACACTCATTTTATTTTACAGTTACAAAAATAAAAAAAGGCTGAAAATTCAGCCTTTTTTTGTATTACAATTTTATATTTTAGAATCTTCCTCTATTGTCAACAATATCAGCTTTATCTTTTAAACCTTGTACAAGTCTGAAAGGAGCAGATCCTTTAGTTTGCATGTTTAATTGATCAATCTGAGCTTTATAATCATTAACAGCTGGAGCTTTAGTTAATCCTTTAGTTCTCACCATAAATAATCCAGAATTACCTTCAATTACTTTAGAAGTTTTTCCTGAACCTAACCCAATAGCAGCACCGATTACTTTTGGCTCATATCCTAAGTTAGGAACCATTGGAGATGCCATAGTAACACCTACAGCAGGAGAAATTGAAGAACCAGTTGATTTAGAGATTGCTTCTAAAGTAGTTCCGGTCATTTTCTTTTTAAGAATAGCTGCTTTTTTCTCATTTTTAATTAAAGCTTCTACAGATTGTCTTGCTAAATCTAATGGTAAAAGTCCATCATCGTTTTTAGCTTTTAATTTAACAACTGCAAATCCAACATTAGCGATATCAAAACGTTTGATATCATCAATATTTGTTTCTTTATTGAAAGCCCAAGTAACAATTTGTCTTTGTAAACCTAAGTTCGCTACATTTTCATCGTAAGCTCTTACACTCGCAACAGGAGCAATTTTTAAACCTGCAGTTTTAGCCGCTTTATCAATTCCGTTTGCTATTGCATCAGCTTCAACTTTTAATGATTTATTGAAGTTAATTCCATCTGTTTTATCAGAAGGTTGAATTTTTAAAGCAACAGTTGCTAATAAAACTGCATCATTTTTAGCTTCAACTTTCATTACGTGGAAACCAAATTCAGTTTCAACAACACCTGTTTTTCCAACTGGATTTTTGAATAAGTAATCTTTAAATGCTTGAGTGTAACCAGACTCAGGAGTAATATCATCAATAACACCACCGTTTTGTTTCGCACTTGGATCATCTGAATTAGTCATTGCTAACATTCCGATGTTTCCAGGATTAGCATTTACTTGAGTTAGTAAACCTTCTGCTTTTGCTTTGGCTTGTTCTTTAGTTAATGTAATTGTTGCTGCTGCTCTTTCAGAACCTTTGTAAGCAACTAAAATGTGACTAACTTTTCCACTTACATTAGATTTTCTTCCAGCTACTCTAGATAATTTAGAATACCCATCAGCATCAGTATATGGTCCGTAAACTTGACCTGGTGCTAAACCAAACAATTGTTCCGCAAATTGTGGATTCATTTGTTTTTTAGCAAGATATGTAGAATCAAATTTAATTTCTGAATATTTATTTACGTAATCAGCTAAGTTTGTTGCAGAAGCAAACGAAGGAATAGTTTCATTTACACCATTTACCATTTCTGTTTTACCATTCACAAAACCATCCATTTTAGATTTCATTGCTGCTTCATCTGCTGCAGATGGTTTGTTTTCGATTAAAACATACTCAATTGATCTTGTGTTATCGTATTTGAATTTCTTTGGGCTTTTTTTCATGTAAGCGATAATATCCTCATCAGTAACTTTAACTTGGTCATCACTTACTGTAGAATAAGCTAATGCTACATAATCAAAATCAACTTTGTTATTATCTCTTTCGTATTTTAATCTACCTTCTGCTTTAGTAGTATAAACACTTGATTTAATTAAAGTATTATAAATT
>CAMLRV010000032.1 GCA_946482495.1 uncultured Flavobacteriia bacterium | reverse complement strand
CGACACGTTTCTAATTCATTATCATACAAAATCGTATTAATAACTACAAAAACCTGCACATTATATAAATGCGCATATTGGACTAGAGCTGCTACATCTTCAATAGAATTGTTCGCATTAGAACGCGCACCAAATTGAGGCGCACCAATATAAACCGCATCAGCACCAGCATTAATTGCCGCTATACCTGTTAGTAAATCTTTTGCAGGTGATAGAATTTCAATCTTCTTCTTCATTTTTAAAACTTTAATCATTTCGGGTTTAGCCGAAAAAAGTGTACAAAGTTCTTATAAAAAAATGGAGATTTCTAATTCTGACTCATTTTTTTGAATGTAGATTGTAGTTAAAAGTTATTTTCGAAGCATTTTGCTTTTCATTTTACTGAAAAATTCGGGTGTAACTCCAATATAGGAAGCTACATTTTTTTGAGAAACTTTCTGAATTAAAGTTGGGTATTTAAAACAGAATTTTTCAAAACGTTCTTCAGCTGTTAAGCTTAAATTATCCATTAATCGTTCTTGGTGTGCTACTAATGAATTTTCAGCTAAGATTCTGAAAAAGCGTTCTAATTTGGGAATTTGATGATATAATTCTTGATGATTTTCTTTGGAAATGACAGTTAATTCGGCATCTTCAATAACTTCAATAAAAAGATTTCCAGGTTTTTCCGAAATATAACTATACATGTCGCTCATCCACCAGCCTTCACAAGCGAAATGCAACACATGTTCAATAATATTATCATTGATATTGAAACTTCGCAGTATTCCAGAATTTACGAAATAGGTTTCTTTGGAAACTTCTCCAGAACTCAACAAAATAGTTTTGGCTTTAACGAGTTTCGTTTCGGTTTTAGACAAAAACAACGTTTCTTCTTCCGGAGTTAAAGAAACGTGTTTCGATATATTTTGTAGAATTAATGCCATTAAAGGATAAAACAATAAAAAACTTTCACTTAAGAAAGTTGCGTTTTATTCGTTTCTGAATTTGTCTTAGCAGGTAATTTTACTTCGCATCTTCTATAAGGTCCGCAACCTAAACGTCTAGGTCCGCAAGAAGTTAAAAACAAACTACCAAAAACTGCTGCAATAATTATTTTCTTCATATCTTATTTATTTACAGATACTAAAATAGCATTTTTTTTCGCACGTTCTACAATTTCTTCAACAGAAACTGTTAAATTATCGTAAGTTAGTGCCACACCCATTCTTCTGTATGGTCGTGACGTTGGTTTTCCAAATAATCTAAAATCAGATTTTGGTTGAGCAGCTAAATTTTCCACACCTGTAAAAGTTGGGTTATCTGAATTTTCAGAAGCTAAAATTACTGCACTTGCTCCTACTCTTTCTTGAGTGATTTCTGGAATCGGTAAACTTAAAATCGCACGTAAATGCAATTCAAATTCGTTGAAATTTTGCGTATTGGCTAAAGTTACCATCCCGGTATCGTGTGGTCTTGGAGATAATTCAGAAAAATACACACCATCATCGGCAAGGAAAAATTCAACACCGAAAAGTCCAGCACCACCTAAGGCTTCTGTAACTTTTCTTGCCATATCTTGCGCTTCAGCAATATCAGAATTAGAAACTTTAGCAGGCTGCCAACTTTCTTGATAATCACCACGCTCTTGACGGTGACCAATTGGCGCACAGAATAAGGTTGGCAAATTATTATTTTGAGTTACTGTTAAAAGTGTAATTTCCGAATTGAATTTTACAAATGCTTCAACAATTACTTCCACGATATCACCACGCGAACCTTCTACTGCATAAGTCCAAGCTTTTTCAATATCATCTTGCGATTTGATAGTTGATTGTCCTTTTCCAGAAGAACTCATTAATGGTTTTACCACGCAAGGCATTCCAACAGCTTCTACTCCATTTTTTAATTCTTCGTATGAAGTGGCATAACGATAATTCGCTGTTTTTAAACCTAAATCTTTTGCAGCTAAATCGCGAATAGCTTTTCTGTTCATAGTGAAATTAGCTGCTTTTGCTGAGGGCACAACAGTAATTCCTTGTTTTTCGTAATCGTAAAAACGTTCTGTACGAATCGCCTCAATTTCTGGAACGATGAAATCTGGATTATGCTTGGCTACAATTCTATCTAACTCGGTACCATCTAACATATTGATGACTTCAAAACCATCTGCCACTTGCATAGCTGGAGCGTTTTCATAACTATCAACTGCAATTACAGTTTGCCCGATTCGTTGTGCGGCGATTACAAATTCTTTCCCTAGTTCACCAGAACCTAATAATACTATTTTTTTATTCATTTTATCTTATTATTAAAGCGTCAAATTCATAATTTGATTCGGATTCATAAACTATTCTCATTCTTGAACCATTTTCAAAAGTAAATTCAATACCATAAGAGTTATCTATAAATCCAAAAATATTTGACAGACTAATTATTTTAAAACCTATAATTTTCTCAAAAAACAAATCGTTAGAAATATCAGTCAATTGATTATTATCAATACTTTCATCAAAACAATAATTTATAGTTCCAACTTCAGTATTTGGAGAAAATTTAACAATCTTGTTATTATCAAAAACTAAAAAAGTAATACCATCTTGTTCTAAATTTCTTAAACCAATAGGTATATGTGAAACGTTATAAGTATTGAATTTTCTTAAACATTTAACAATACTCAAACCTTCTAAACTTTTCAATTCATTTAAATTTCTAATTGATTCAATTTTCATAAATTAAAAAAGCCCCAAGTTTCCAAGGGGCGAAATATATTAAGACAATGCGTCTTTGATTCTTTTGATTGCTTCGATTAGTTGCTCTTCACTAGTGGCATATGAAAGTCGTAAACAATTTGGACTTCCGAAAGCGTCACCAGTTACCGTTGCTACATTGGCTTCTGCCAATAAGTACATAGCAAAATCAGTTGCATTTTTAATTTCTGTTCCTCGTAAAGTTTTTCCGAAATAATCAGAAACATCTGGGAAAACATAAAATGCTCCATCAGGGTTATTTAATTTGAAACCTGGAATATCTTTCATTAATCCGAAAACTAAATCGCGACGTTTATGAAAAGCATCCACCATGTATTTAATTTGAGATGGATTGGCTTCCACAGCAGCTTTAGTTGCACGTTGTGCAATTGAACTGGCACCACTAGTAACTTGACCTTGCATTTTTGTACATGCCTTTGCGATAAATTCTGGAGCTCCAATATACCCAATTCTCCATCCTGTCATTGCGAATGCTTTTGCAACACCATTAACTGTAATCGTATTGTTTTCCATTCCTTCGATTGAAGCGATGGAACAATAGTTTCCAGTATAATTAATATGTTCGTAGATTTCATCTGAAACCACATAAATATTTGGATACTTTTTTAGAACTTCAGCTAAACCTGTTAATTCTTCTTTCGTATATACTGAGCCTGAAGGATTACAAGGCGAACTGAACCACATCATTTTTGTTTTTGGTGTGATAGCCGCTTCTAATTGTCCTGGAGTGATTTTAAAATCAGTCTCTACAGAAGTTGGTACTTCTACAGGAACTCCGCCTGAAAGTTTGATAATTTCGTAATAAGAAACCCAAAATGGTGCAGGAAGAATTACTTCATCACCATCGTTAATCATTACTTGAGCAACATTGTATAAAGATTGTTTCGCACCAGTAGAAACTACGACTTGATTTGGCGTGTAATTTAAATTATTATCACGTTTAAATTTAGCACAAATTGCTTCTTTTAAATCTAAATATCCATCCACAGGTGGATACGTTGAATAGTTGTCGTCGATAGCTTTCTTAGCAGCTTCTTTAATAAAATCTGGCGTGTTGAAATCTGGCTCGCCTAAGCTTAAACTAATAATGTCTTTTCCTTGTTGTTTTAATTCTCTAGCTAATGCAGCCATTGCTAAAGTTTGAGAAACTGCAAGATTATTAATTCTTTCAGATAAAATGTTGTTCATGATTGTAGTTAATTATTATGTAATTAAGAAACGCTAGTTAAATCGTCTCAATTTTTAAGCTATTTGAGGGTTTTGTCCTAAATTTTTCAAATGTTTGAAATGTGCAATTACGGCACTTCTCATCGTTTTGTATTCGAAATATGGTAAGTCACATTCGGCAGCTGTTTGTTTTACAAATTCTGCAATTTTACCATAATGAACATGACTAATATTTGGGAAAATATGGTGTTCAATTTGATGGTTTAATCCACCTGTATACCAATTTACAATCCAATTTTTTGGAGCGAAATTTACAGTAGTTAATAATTGGTGAATGGCCCAAGTATTTTCAATTTCACCATTTTCATTTGGTAATGGATTTGTTGTTTCTTCTAAAATGTGAGCTAACTGGAAAACTACACTTAGGATGATTCCGGCTGTATAATGCATTACAAAGAATCCGATTAAAATAGTCCACCAATTCGCTACTCCGAAAACCATTGGCAAAGCAATCCAAAAACAGAAATAAGCAATTTTAGAAATGATTAAACCTGTCCAAAGTGTTTTAGGACTTGGCGCACTACCATAAGATAATTTTCTTTTGATATAGCTTGCCATTTGTTTGAAATCGGTAGTAATGCACCAGTTTATCGTTAACAAACCATATAAAAAGATAGAATAATAATGTTGAAATTTATGAATTTTGCTCCATTCTGCTTCTTTTGTAAAACGGATAATTCTTCCTGCATCTAAATCTTCGTCATGACCAGGGATGTTAGTATAAGTGTGGTGAAGAACATTATGTTGTACTTGCCAATTGTATACATTTCCGGCTAAGATATAAATACTTCCACCCATGATTTTATTTAACCAAGTTTTAGTAGAATACGAACCGTGATTTCCATCGTGCATGACATTCATACCTACTCCAGCCATACCAATTCCGATCACAATCGATCCTAATAAATAAGCCCAAAATGGAACAGCAACAAATAAAAGCACGAAAAATGGTGCAAAAAGCAAAGTGAACATTACTACTGCTTTTACGTGTAATTTCCAGTTCCCTGTTTTTTTAATATTATTTTCTTTAAAATAATCGTTAACTCTTTTATTTAACGTTCTAAAGAACTGATTTTTATCTAATCTTGAAAAAGTTGGCGCTTGCATATTCATTTCATTTTAAGAGTTCAAATGTACTAATATTTATTGAAAACTTTTTATGATAAAACTCATATGATTTAAAAATTGTATTTTTGCAGAAAAATTTAACATTTTGGAACTAATTTTAAAATATTTCCCTGATTTAACAGAGACTCAAATTGATCAATTCAAAAAATTACAAGAATTATATACGGATTGGAACGCAAAAATTAATGTAATTTCTAGAAAAGATATTGATGAGTTATATACGCGACATGTATTACATTCTTTAGGAATTGCAAAAGTGATGCAATTTAACCCTGGAGCTTCTGTTTTAGACGTTGGAACTGGTGGTGGCTTTCCTGGAATTCCGTTGGCAATTTTATTTCCTGAAACCAACTTTTATTTAATTGATATTATTGCCAAAAAAATTAGAGTGGTAAATGAAGTGGCAAAAGGTTTAGGATTGAAAAATGTAAAAGCGGAGCAAAAAAGAGCCGAATTAGTAAAAGAAGAATTTGATTTTATTGTAAGCAGAGCAGTAACTAACATGCCAGATTTCGTAAAATGGATTAAAGATAAAACCAAGAAAAATTCTACACACGAATTCAAAAATGGAATCTTGTATTTAAAAGGTGGCGATTTAACTGAAGAATTAGCTGCTTATCAAACAGTAAAACTTTTTGATTTACCAGATTATTTTGAAGAAGACTTTTTCGAAACTAAAAAAGTAGTTTACTTACCTTTAAAGTATAAATCCTAAAAAAATAAAAAGGCTACCCAATTGGATAGCCTTTTTTGTTAATCTAGTTCTAAATTAATTATTCGATAATAATTTTTTCAGAATGATTTAAATTTTCACCTTGAAGTTTTAAAATATAAATTCCTTTAGATAATTTTCCTAAATTAATTTCATTAGAATTATTGAAGTCATTTACATTTTCGTTGAAAACTTGTCTTCCATTAATATCGTATACTTTGATTTGTAAATCACCTATGTAATTAGCAATGTTGATATGAATTAATCCGTTTGACGGGTTTGGATAAATTTTCAATAAGTCGCTATTTTGGAAATATTCGTTTCCTAATAAACAGTTTGAACCAGTTGCTGGAGTTGTACCTGGAGTTGGTTCTGTGAAATCTTCCACTTGATCTTGAATTCCAGTAACACCACTATTAGTTCCAGATGATGCGTTTACACCCAAACCTCTTCTTGCAAAAGTTTCCCAAATCATACAGTAATTTTGCCCATTTGTTGAATTAATATCTGCTTGAATGATTGCATTTCTACATTGAACAAGTGAAGGATTTGCAGGAGTTAATTTCATCGCATCGATAACCAAACGCATTACTTTATTGTTTCCTCCAGTTCCATTGAAAATATTAGCATCATAACCATATCTATCAATATAATTCCAAGCTAAATCCCATAACATTACACACCACACAGAACCTACAGCATGCACATTAACAGCATCTACACCACTTGCATCAGTATACCACATTGAGTTAGTACTAGCAAATGTATGCGGATTAGTAGTCATATTTGTAGAATACTTATATTGTCTAATACCAGGACCATTTGTGGCTTCATTTACCACGAAAGTACCAATACCTCTATCGCCATTTCTTGTATCTCCTGGTTTAATTTGCATCATTAACCATAACCAATCTGACCATCCTTCACCTGGTTGTTCTGAAGAATTTAATCCGCCACCACCACCTACTAATCTTCCAGAAATTCCATGACCATATTCATGAGCAATTACGCCATTATCAAAATCACCATCACCATTAACATATGATCCATCTTGAATAGATATACTTGCATTCACTGTACCTGCAGCCATAGACGCAATTAAAGCTTCTCCATCAGCTTGAGACATACTTACAGCAGGAATTGTAATTGAAGAATCGGCTCCACCCATATTAACAGATCCAGCTACATTATTCACAATAACAGCACCAACTGCGCCTGCGTTTTGTGCATTTTTTACTTTAATTACAAATGAGCAAGTACCTCTTCTAATAACAGCAATTTTACCACTAAGTGCGGCAGCATTCACTGGAACTTCACAAGCATCAGAAATATCTGGATTTGCATCTTGATACAAAACTAAATTATTTGTAAGAGCAGCAGGAGCAACAGGTAATGTAACGTGTCCGGGATTAAAAGCATTATCATTAATACTATAATTTGTTCCAGCTAAAGAACCTGTATTAATTAACATTTTAGGCGGATTTGAATTCCATAAATACATTTGCATTCTTGGAGCAGAACCTTCACCCGGAGTTGAAAAATTAGCATTATTTAAATTTGGCGTCGCTAAAGACGAACCGTCTTGTGCTTCTGCATTTACGGCATCATTACCAGTACCACCTCTACCATAGTTAGCAGCTTGAAAATTTCTATTCAATTCATTGAACCCATACTGATACCACAAATCATGCATCATATTATTCATATAAAACAAGTTTGTTGTAGCTGCGCTGATGTAAGTATTTGCAGCAACATTATTTCCAGGATAAGCAAAATCAAAAGTCAAATTTGGATATGTTCCTCCAGAAGGTGAAGTACCACCAGTATTGTTACTATCAAAATCATCTTTTGCAAAAACATTATTACCTCTAGTAATAGTATATGTAGTTGTTGATCCACCAATTGCTGTACTTGAATTATGCCATCCATTAGGAGATGCCGCAAGAGCTAAAGGTGCTAAAGCAGTTGTAGCTTCTGGATTTGTAATTAATAACCTAGGTGAATGGTTTGGACTTTCATAATTCCAAGGGATAACTCTATAATTTGTGGTTCCTGGCGTTAAAACAGATTGTACAGATTCCTCTTTAAACATCTTGCTTTCAAAACTTGATACTACAGGATTACATAAAGAATGATTATGTTTTGGTCCGAAAGAACAAGTATGAACTAAATCTCTTTTTTCTAATAAGTTTCCGTTTGTTGCATCGATTTTAACTTTCCATAAATGTTTAGCATCTTGAGAATAAAATTCATAACTCCAAGATAGCACTAAATTTCCCTCTTGATTTGGAAAATAAACTAGTTCAGCAGAAACTAAATCATCTGTTAAATTACCATTTGATAATTTAAATTTGTTTTTATCTGAAGAAACAATACTTGCAGAAAAATTATTTTCATTCAATTTTGTTAAAGCAGTTGAAAAACCTTGCACAACATCTAATGACGGTGTAGAAGTATTTACTTTTGAAGAAATATTAGAAATAAATCCTTCAGGTGTATTGATAACTTCCCCATTTTTAATCCAAAAATACGTGTAAGAATTATCAATTTTAATATTGTTGTACGTTTGCATTACTAAGTAATTCGTAATACCTGTAGTCTCAGAACTCGTTTCAGATTCGATCATCCAATTCGAAACTTCTGAAGCGCTAATGTTCAATTTGCTATATTTTTCATTAATATAACTTTGTATTTTTTGGCTAGGACTCTGGGAAAATCCAAGCATTGCAAAAAATCCAAAAACAAAAAGTAGTTGTTTTTTCATAATTAAGTTATTAGTAGTGTTTTTGTTAGAAACTCAAAATTAGCATTTTACAACTAAAAACCAAATTTTTTATGAAAAATAAAAAAGCCATCTAAATCAACTTTAGATGGCTTTTTGTTTTGTTGTATTGAAAAGACTATTCTAAAATAATTCTTTCAGAATGATTTAAACTATCTCCTTGAAGTTTTAAAACATAAACTCCTTTTGCTAATTTTCCAAAGTTAATTGGATTAGAATTATTAAAGTTACTTACATTTTCATTGTAAACTTGTCTTCCGTTAATATCGAAAAGTTTAACTTTTAAATCTCCAGAAAAATCTTTGATAGAAATATTTACAATTCCATTTGAAGGATTTGGATAAAGTGAAACATTTTCTGAATTTTCAAAACTTTCATTCGCTAAAAGTGTAGAAGTTAAAGGTCCTGAAAACACTCCTCTACCATAAGTAGCTGCATAAACATTATATGCTGTTGGAGCTGTTGGAGCGTTTGCTTGTAAATCTAAATCAGTTACTCTAACATTACTCATTCCATTGTATGATTGTTTCCAGTTTAAAGCCTGAGCAGAAGTACTTGCTGGAGCGAAAGTATTAGCGAACCAAACACCTAAATCAGTTCCAACCATCAATTCTGCAGAATTTAAAGGATTATATTGAATACAGTTCACTGGTAAATCTGGTAAATTACCTTCAATACTATTCCAAGTTGTTCCACCATTACTTGTATACCAAATACTAGTAACACCATAATTAAACATAGTTACAAAAATTTGTTGTTCACTTGCACCTAATTCTACATCAGAAATACTTCCAACAAATAATGGACCTGTAATATCAGACCAAACTGGAGTAGTATTTGCAGTTGCCACTTTTAATAATTTTCCATTCATTGTACCCACATATAATGTTGTACTTGCAGTTGTATATTTAGAAACATGTAAAGCAGTAGGATATGATGTAAGTAAAGCATTAGTTAAGTTAGTTCTAGTAACCGTACCTGTTTTGATACTACCATATCTTCTAATTTGATAAGTTGTTCCAGTTGTAAAATCTGAATAAACCATATCTCTATTACTATCTAAAGCCATAGCTGGGTAAAATAATCCCATACTTGACGTACCGTCACTTAATTGTCTTGTTGTACTTGCGCCAACATTTCTGAAAACCATATTATCATTATATACATAATTAGTAACATAATATTTATCAGAATCTTGAGCAAATAAAGGTATTCCACCGTCACCACCTTGAACTTCATAAGTTGAGAAAGTGGCTGCTGTTGTAGCTCCTGCAGTTGCCGAAGCACCAGAAGCGAAATATTGAGAACCATTATCTTGAGCACCAGCAACAATAAAGTCGTTAGTTACACCAACAACCCCATTAGGCATAACTCCAAGACCTACAAATTGAGTAACGTTAAACCCTTTATTTCTAGAAGTTATAGCTGATATAGAAGATTCAGAAGCTGTAGACAAACTACCCGCATAATACACTCCACCATCATTTCCAAATAAAGCTATATTTGAATTATCTGGTTTAAAAGTCATACCATGTTGATCTGAATGTACATTAATTGTCCAATTTGAAATTGTTGTCCAAGAAGTACCTCCGTTAGCAGTACGATATAAATCAATACCACCTACGTATAAAATTTGATCGTTAGTTGGATCTGATTCAATCATTAAATCATAAAAAGCTTGCGCTCCAGTAAATCCATAAGTTAACTCTCTACCTTCATTACCAACTGGTAAAGTTACTACAGAAGGAGCAGTTGCTAAAGCATCATTAGAAACTTCTAATTTTACTTCAGTAGTTGGATTTGCTGAATCTAATTGTCCTAACTCAGATAAAATATAAATTTTATTGGCATTTGTAACTGATGGCTCAATTTCAACTCTTTGTCCACCAGCATTACCAGTCACAGTATGTTTTAAATTAAATGTAGCTCCGTTATTAGTTGATGAAAAAACTCTTCCTCCACCATTTCTGAATGTCCAACTATCAATTGAAGAAACCCAAATTGTACCATCTGCCCCTAATTCTAAATCGAAAGGACATGTTTCATTACCTTGAATTGATAAAGGTAAAGTTAATTTATTCCAAGATGAACCACCGTTTGAAGATTTATATAAACCAAAAGTAGTAGCGCTAAACAAAGTATTATTTCTTGAATTTGAGTAATATCCATCACCATGTGCTACGTAGATATCAGATGTTCCTCCATTATTTTTTACAATAATATCATTTATATGTTGAACATTCTGAACATTATATCCATTGAAATCACCTGTTGGAGTTGGTTTAAAAGTACCTGTTAAATTAGACAAGTTAGCCACTAACAAATCTCCATTTTCTTTAGAAATAAAGATTGCAGGAATTGTAGCACCTAAACCTGAATCAGCCATAGTTACAAGAGGCACATTTGCCACATTGTTCATAATAATTACACCAATTGCACCCGCATTTTCTGCCGCCATTACTTTAGCTTCAAACGAACACGTTCCTCTTCTAATCAATGCAATTTTACCTGCTAAAGAACCCGCAACTGAAGCTTCACATCCATCATCTGTTGGAGCAGTTCCATCATTAATTAATTGTATTGGTGCTGAAAAAGTTGAAGTAATTCCGTTTCCAAAATTAGCGATAGTTGTACAATAGCTTCCAAGCACAGACGCGCCAGATGGAGCAATAATTTCTAAATTTTTAATACAACTTTGTGTAGTAATAGTTGTTCCTCCACCGAAAACTCTTGTCCAAGTTAATCCAGCATCTGTTGTTTTCCAAACTCCACTACCTTGTACATCTCCAGCAACATAAGATTCTCCTGTTCCAACATACCAAGTACTAGTATTATTTGGATCAATTGAAATTACTTGTACATTTAAATTTTCTGGTAAAGAAGCCATTCTCGTCCAAGTAGAAGCCGCACTACTAATATTAGTATTTTTCCAAAGACCTCCACTTACACCACCAGCAATAACTGTGTTAAAAGTAGCATCCGTTGGATCAAAAATTATCGCTTTTGTTCTTCCTCCAACATTGTTTGGCCCTCTTTCAATCCACATATTATCACTAGCATCACCTGGAGTTCTTCCTAACGCTAACATATCTTCTCTTTCCTTAGCTAATTTAGTTCTAATTTCAGCCAAGTTTTCTGTTGTAGGCCTACCCATTGCAGGATTCATTGTCATTAACCAATTTTGTTCATAATATTGGTTTGGAGGTAGTCCTTCTGCTTTTCTTTTGCTTCTAGTTAATAAGAAATTCTTATTAATTGGATTATTTGCTAAATGATAAGCATGTTGTTTTCTTTGCTCTTTGGCTTTCTTTTTTAATTGCCTAGAACTTAACTTAGCTTTACCTTCATTAGTATTTACACTTGTAGGGTTGTTTTGTGCACAAACTGTAAATGAAATCAATAATGTAAGAAAAACTTGTAAAGTAAATTTTTTCATTTGTTGTTATTATTAGGTTGTATATTCGTTAAAAGTTCAAAATTAGCACTTTACAAATTAAAACCAAACTTTTTCATCACAATTTAACTTTTTAAATGTAATATGTTTTTTATATTTTGGAAGCGTTGATGATTTTATATATTTCAATTGCCTTACCATCAGTTAATAAGGAAATAAATTGACAAATGTTTAATAATTTATCATACATCGTTTCTTTATTCGTTTTATACTTTTCTGGCAAAATATTCATGATTAATTTATCTTGATTTGTTGCCATATTATTTGAATTATTTATATATGCCGTAATAAAAACGTCTAACAAGGAATGAATCACTTTGTAACCGATAATTTCTTTTTCAATTACTTCTTTCGATTGGTAAATATTTTTGATACTAATATTTATGATATCTGAAATTTGTGCTTTATATTGACTTTTATCCATTAAAGAAACCGAAAATTGTCCTTTTAAAATTTCCGATTCATTTTCCATAAAAATAGAAACCGCATCATTAATTAAACTTCCAATGGCCAAAGCACGCAAATAACTGATACGATCTTCTTTGGTTTTTAATTCATTATACTTTTTAGAATCAATAGATTTTTGTACTAATTTGATTAAATATTCTAAGGCAAAATCTTCATTGATTAATCCGAGTTTAATTCCGTCTTCGAAATCGATAATTGTATAACAAATATCATCAGCAGCTTCTACTAAAAAAGCTAATGGATGACGAAAATACCCCACATCTGGATTCGTTTTATTAGAAATCATTCCTAATTCGGAAGCAACTTCTTGAAAGAATTTTTTATCTTGTTGAAAGAAACCATATTTCTTATCGCAAATATCTGATGTTGGCTTTTTTGGTAAACTTTCTTTTGGATATTTCATGAATGTTCCTAAAGTGGCATAAGATAATCGCAAGGCACCTTCCACACCTTCTCTACTTGATGTTAAAATAGAAAATCCATTCGCATTCCCTTCAAAATCTACAATATCTTGCCATTCTTTTTCTGAAACATCAGCTATGTACTTCTTACCTTTTCCTGCAGAAAAATACTCTCCAATTGCTTTTTCCCCCGAATGACCAAAAGGTGGATTTCCAATATCGTGCGACAAACAAGCTGCCGCTACAATAGCTCCGAAATCATTCAATTGATACCCATGAATTTCTTGCAAATGTGGATATTTTTCCAGCACTTTTTTTCCAACCAATCTTCCAATAGAACGTCCTACAACAGAAACTTCTAAACTGTGTGTTAAGCGGGTATGCACAAAATCAGTTTTTGAAAGTGGAATCACTTGTGTTTTATCTTGAAGTAAACGAAATTCTGACGAGAAAATAATTCTATCATAATCCACTTCAAAACCTAAACGTGTATCGTCTTGTTCTTTTCGTAATCTTTTGCTTGTGTCGCCTTGTCTTTTTAAAGACAAAAGTTGTTCCCATTGCATCATAAAAGCTTGAAGTTTGAAGTTTGAAGCACGAAGATAATGATTTATTTAACTTTTTTCATGCAAATACTATTTTCCACACCTATGTATTGCCCATAATTCGGAATCAATTTATAACTTGTTTTTTCATATAAAGAAATAGCGCTTGTCAATTTGGGTGATGTCTCTAAAATGTAAGAAGTAAATCCAAAATCGTTTGCCCAAGTTTCTAATTCTTGCAAAATTGTTCTTGCCAATCCTTTATTTCTATGGTTAGGATGCACAAACATTCTTTTGATTTCGGCAGTATTTTCGTCATACTTTTTAAAAGCACCACAACCCACAGCTTCTTCATTTTCATAAACTACTAAAACATGATCCAATTGCACATTATTATAAAAGGCAAAAAAATCTCTTTCATCACCATCAATATCTACTAAATATTCATCAAAAAGAGCGGATAGTTTTTTGAAATCTGGATTGTCTGAATTGGTTCTGATAAGTTCCATAGAAATATTTTTTACATTACGAAGATAGAAATTTTGCCACAAAAAAAGCCTTCGAAATGAAGGCTTTTAATTACTCTTTTAAGTTAGACAAGAAAAACAAATTGGATTTCTTTGGATACTTATCATAACTTTTATCGCTTGGGTTTTCAATAATTGTTTTGATATTTACTTCATCGCCAAGTTTAAACTTTGAAACGACTAATTTATAATCTAACAAATACGGACCACAGAAAAAATTTCCATCTGCATCTTGCTCAATAATTCCTGTATAAACTCCTTTTTCTTTTGCCATAATTTTATTTTTTTATTACATACAGTTCGACCTTCGGTCTCGAGTGTAAAGGTATAAAAAAAACAGCCACTTTAAAAATGGCTGTTATTATGAATAATCAATCAATTAATTTTCTAATTAAGAACCACACATTTCGCAGTCTTCTGGACCAGCGTTTTTAGCTAATTCAATCATTGCACGGTATTCTTCAGCAGTCATCGCATTTGTAGAAACTGGTTCTACAGCTTGCACCACTTCTAACTGCTCTTTTGGGGCCGTTTGCGTAATTGGTTCTGTTTTTTTATCGTTGTTTAATGTAAACTTAATTGCATCAACAGCAGCTTTCGTACGTAAATAGTACATTCCTGTTTTTAAACCTGATTGCCAAGCGTAGAAATGCATTGATGTTAATTTCGCGTAGTTTGCATTTTGCATGAATAAGTTTAACGATTGCGATTGGTCTACGAAATAACCACGGTGACGAGACATATCAATAATGTCTTTCATAGA
>CAMLRV010000031.1 GCA_946482495.1 uncultured Flavobacteriia bacterium | reverse complement strand
GATAAATTAGAATTAGACACTTTTAAAGATTTCTTGAGAAAAGTAGATATTAGTTATTGGGAAAACGAATACGAAAATTCTATTTATAATAAGAAGATTCCAATTCCCACACTACAGAAAAATTTTATCATTTTAATTGACAGATTCGAATTGTTTGAGTTACTAAGTTTACTCGATTTTGAAACTGTAAAAAATGGTTTTTTAACCTATAAAGATTTCGATGATAAGATAAATTTAAATTAGTTTTATTTTAGAGTTTAAGCCCGCTTAAATGAGCGGGCTTTTTTTATTTCAAATAAAAACGTAATCCTAAGAAACCTCTTATTCCTTGATTTGGTGCATAAACATAAGCGGGATCAAATGTTAAAGCATACGGATTTTCTGGTGTTGCAATCACATTTCCGTTTCCATCAAATTGAACATTATTATCAAATGGATCATTAGCTCTAGCAATTATAAATGGATTCTTTTTGTTTGGTGTCCAGTTTAATAAATTCTTCACACCTCCATAAATTTCAATGGTATTGTTCCATTTATAAGTTGCCTGAATGTTTTGAATACTCCAAATTGGCGATTTTGGTGCTCTTGGATCTAAATCACCTAATAATGGTAATCGCATCGGACCATATAAATTTCCGGTATAATCAAATGATAAATTCCATTCTAAAATTTCATAGCTTATGGCCCAATTGGCACTATATTTTTCGGTTAAAACTGGTGTTGTGGTAATACCATCTCTTGTGTTTTGACTTTCCAAAACACTCGCTCCAAGAATTGCTTTTAATCCAAAATTTGACATATAATCAATATTCATACTCACACCTTTAGTTTCCGAAAAACCATTTAAGTTTTTATAAATAATTTGATTCGGATTGGTGTCATAATCTGGTATAATTTGATTTGAAAAATGTGTATACCAAGCGGAAATATCAAATCCTAAAAAAGAAGCATTTTCAAAACGAATCTTTTTTAAGTAATTCAAATTCACATTATAGGACTTTTCTGGATCTAAATCTTCTTCCACTTTTACTTCTCTTGAACCTGTTAATGCAGCATGTTCTTCCGTAAATAAATTCACCACTCTAAATCCGGTTCCCGCATTAATTCGGAAAACATCATTGTCTGAAAATTTAAATTTATATGCAATTCTTGGCGTATAAATATAACCGTGATTATTGTTGTAATCGAATCTACTTCCTAATAAAATGCTGTGTTTTGGAGCTAATTTAATTTCATCTTGACCGAAAACACTATAAATATTGGTTTGTTCTGGGATTGCAGTTGCTGGTGTGTTATCGTTGTAAAATTGATAACGATACGCTGCTCCAAAAAGTAAATCGTTACTATTGGCTTTTTTATCCCAAGTTAATTGTCCGAAAGCAATTTGTTGTTTCGCTGCATATTTTGTAATTCCGTAAAATGAATCTTGGTCGTGATTGGTTGCAGAAAATGAAAAATATATTTTTTCTGAAACGGGTAATTGATATTTTCCAATTAATTCTTGACGAGAAGTGTAAATACTTTCTCCATACACTTGGTTGGTTCCACGATAATTCTTATTCCAATTCATTTCTCCACCCCAACGGTCTTCATAGAAAAAACGACCTGCTAAGGTGAATAATTTATTGTCTTTTCTGATGAAATTCCATTTGTTGAAAATCGAAATTCTTTCTTGTAAAGTGACATCCGTGAAGTTGTCATTATTATTGTCAAATGGAGAGTTATAATTGTAATAATTTAAACCCACTAAGGTGTTTACTTTGTTTTTAATGTTGCTTTTGAATCCTAAATCTAAATTATTTTCCAGCCATGAAGTTGAGAAGAAATCCGCAGAGAAAATAGGTGCTTGAATGGCATTTTTAGTAATAATATTGATTAATCCGCCCACAGCTTCACTTCCATATAAAGAAGAAGCTGGACCTTTTACCACTTCAATTCTATCAATTAACGAATTCGGAATTCCTGATAATCCATAAACCGTAGAAAGAGAACTCACAATTGGCATTCCGTCAATAGTTACCATCGTATATGGACCTTCCAATCCATTGATATGAATATCTCCAGTATTACAAATGTTACAGTTTAATTGTGGGCGTACCCCATTTACGTTTTGTAATGCTTCAAAAATGTTAGAAGTGGGATTTTTCTTTAAAAAAGTTGCGGTATAAATTTCTACAGGAACCGGAGTTTCCAAGCGTGATACGGCTTTTAAAGTTCCAGAAATAACCACTTCTTCAATATTACTATGTGAAACGCGAACATCAAAAAGGACTTCTTTAGTTTCGTTATTTAAATGCACTTGTTTCTTTTGTGTATAATTTTCAATAGAAACTTCAATAGTATGTTTTCCATTTGGAATACTGTCAAACACAAAAACTCCCAATGAATCTGGTACGGTTTTTTTGTTTAATTCTATAAGAGTAACCGATGTTGGTTTATTATCAAAAGGTTTTATTTTTCCAGTAATTTTTGATTGCGAATACCCGAAAAATGAAATTAAAATAATAGGGATTAAAAATAAATTTTTCACTTTGTTTAATATAATTTTTAGGCAAAACTAAAAAATATATTTACATCGAACAAAAAAATATAATTATATTTGCTAAAAAATATTTTTATGACCATTTCTGAAGAAAATTATTTAAAGGTAATTTATCATTTGTCAAACCTTTCTCCTAAAGGTGTGAATACAAATGCAATTGCCGGAATGCTTGATACAAAAGCTTCATCAGTAACTGATATGCTGAAGAAATTATCGGATAAGGAATTGGTTATTTATCAAAAATATCAAGGTGTTTTTTTAACGGAAAAAGGAAAATTAGATGCCAAAATGATTGTGAGAAATCATCGTTTGTGGGAAGTTTTCTTGGTAGAAAAATTAGGTTTCGCATGGGATGAAGTGCATGAAGTGGCGGAAGAATTAGAACACATTCGTTCCGAAAAATTAATCAATCAATTGGATAAGTTTTTAAATTTTCCAAGTTTTGATCCGCATGGTGATCCTATTCCAAACGCAAAAGGTGAAATTCCAGCCATTGCAAAATTATTGCTTTCGGAAATTGAACCGAACAAAACGATTACATGTGTAGGTGTAAAAGATACATCGGTTGATTTTCTAAAATATTTAAATAAACAACAAATTTCTTTAGGCACGAAGATTAAGGTTTTGGAAAAAGAAACGTTTGACGGAACAATTAAAATTGAAATTAACAATACTGTTTTAGTAATTTCTGATAAGATTGCTAATAATTTATACGTAAAATAATCTTAAGTTATGGGTAAATCACTAGAGGAAGTTAATCAGTCTATCGCCACAGAAGGTAAGAAAACTGGGTTCAGAAAAATTTTAGCATTTTTGGGTCCAGCTTATTTAATCAGTGTGGGTTATATGGATCCTGGGAATTGGGCAACCGATTTAGCTGGTGGTAGTCAGTTTGGGTATTCGTTGGTTTGGGTGTTGTTAATGAGTAATATCATGGCTTTACTTTTACAAAGTTTGAGTGCCCGATTAGGAATTGTAACACAGCGTGATTTAGCACAAGCTTCTAGAGAAACGTATTCGCCTTTCATCAATTATATTCTTTATTTTTTAGCCGAAATAGCTATTGCAGCCTGTGATTTAGCCGAAGTGTTGGGAATGGCTATTGGATTGAATTTACTTTTTGATATTTCCTTAATTGAAGGTGTAATTATTACGGTTTTAGATACATTTATTTTATTATTTTTAATCAATAAAGGTATGCGAAAAATGGAAGCTTTCATTATAGCATTAGTTGCCATTATTGGATTTTCATTTGTATTTGAAATGGTTTTTGCACAACCAGAAGTTGGTCAGGTAGTTAAAGGTTTAATACCAAGCATTCCAAATGAAGCGGCTTTATATATTGCTATCGGAATTATCGGCGCTACTGTAATGCCTCACAATTTGTACTTGCATTCGTCTTTAGTGCAAACTAGAAAATTTGATAGAAGTAATGCTGGTGTCAAACAAGCTTTGAAATATAATTTTATCGATTCAACTATTGCCTTAAACTTAGCTTTTTTTGTTAACGCAGCGATTTTGATTTTAGCTGCAGCCACTTTTTATAAAAATGGTTTGTATGAAGTGGCCGAAATCCAGGATGCACATAAATTATTAGCACCAATGCTAGGTACAAAATGGGCACCAATTTTATTTGCAGTTGCCCTAATTGCAGCTGGGCAAAGTTCTACCATTACGGGAACATTAGCCGGGCAAATTATTATGGAAGGGTATTTGAATTTAAGAATTCAACCTTGGGTGAGACGAATCATTACCCGATTAATTGCCATAGTTCCAGCGGTGATAGTTATTTTAGTATACGGAGAAAGTGTAACCGGTAAAATGCTAATTTTTTCGCAAGTAATTCTGAGTTTACAACTTGGTTTTGCCATCATTCCATTGATACATTTTGTGAGTGATAAATCGAAAATGAAAGGTTTTGAAATTAGTAAAATCACACAAATTGCTTCATGGATTGTAGCTTCCATTATCGTTTCGTTAAACGCAAAATTAGTTTTTGATGAAATTAAAGGTTGGTTAGAAACTTCAGAAGATCCAATGGTGCTTTGGTTTACTGTAGTTCCAATTGCGTTCGGATTTTTAATTTTATTGCTTTACATCGTTTTCAAACCATTTGTGACGAAAGCAAAACAAGAAGCAGAAACGCACTTACCTCATAATTTTGTGTTGGAATTTTCGGAAGCAGTGGCGTATGATAAAAAGAATATTGCTATTTCAATTGACTTTTCAAAAGCCGATCAAATTGCGATTAATAGTGCTTTTGAATTGGGTGGAAAAGAAGCTAATTATACATTAATTCACGTGGTTGAAACCGTTGGAGCAATTATGTATGGCGGAAATGTAGATGATCACGAAACTAGAGTGGATGAGAAACTTTTATTAGAATATCAAGAATTATTGACTCAAAAAGGATTTAAAGTGGATTTTAAATTAGGATTCGGAAAACCAAATAAAGCCATTCCAGCAATTGTTAATGAAGGTAATTTCGATATTTTGGTAATGGGAACGCATGGTCATACCGGTTTAAAAGATATACTTTTTGGAACCACCGTTGATAAATTACGCCACGAAATTTCTATTCCATTGTTTATTGTTAAAAACTAATTGATGAAAAAACTAGTTTATATAATTGCCGTAGTGATTTCTTTAGTTGCTTGTAAATCGGTAAAACAAAACCCAAACTTAATTGAAATTACTTCAAAAGGTGAAATTATTGCCAATGATTATTCCATTACAATTGATAAAATTGTTTCGGATTCGAGATGTCCAGAAGGAACCAATTGCGTTTGGGCAGGAGTGATAACCATGGAACTTAGTGTAAGAAAAGGAAAACAAGTAAAAGAATTTGTGCTGATGACATTTTCTTTTCAAGACTTAGAAAACAACATGGCTTGGTTTTCAAAATATATTCCAGCTAATAAAAAATTACTTAAATGTAAAGTTTTACCAGCAAAAACCGATAAAGCTATTGAATTAAAAGAGTATAGAATAGAATTGTTATTGGAATAATTAAAAATAAAACCCAGCACCCAAAGTCACATAATTATAACTTGGTGAAGCAATTTTCAAATTTTCATAACCCATAGAAAAGAAGTGGTTCTTTTTGTGATATTTTCCTCTGAATTCGAAGGAATTTACAGGTAAACCATTGATTTTACTCCAAATCATAGCGCTGTTAAAACTTACTCTTTTAAACGGAAAAATGTCGGTGTTTAATCCGAAAGCGAAACCAGCTTTATTAATATCATTGGCAATATAAGTCGCGCCCATTGTCCAACCTAAATTGAATTTTTCAAATTTCAATCGGTCATATCCTAAATTAAATTGAAAAACAGATAAGTTAGAAGTGGTTTTTTCGAATTTATCTCGTTCCATTAATTCTCTATAATCCGTTTGAATATATAAATATTGAAATGGTCTAAATTTTGCTTTAAAATGATTTCCAAAAGCAGCATTATTACTATATAAAAAATGATTTTCTAATTCTAATCGCAAGTTGTTTTTCGATTCATCGGCATCATCAAATTTTATAAAATTTCCAGATTTATTATCGAAATAAGGATAAGGTGATAATTTGCTGTACAATTGATCTTCATTTGCATAATCGCCAATTGCAGTGTATAAAGTGGCATAAAATAATATTTCTGCAAACAGACTTCTCGCGCCAAAAGTATCATCGCTGTCTGTGGCATATGTGGTAGAATTTTGGTTTATAGGTTCGGTAGGTAAAGGCGGACGAGTATCTTCTTTTCCGGATTTTAATTCTTCTTTAGATTTTTCAATTTTTTGAGCGTAAATCGTACTCGAAAATAAAAATAGTATAAATAGTAAAGTATTTTTTAACATAGGTAAGTTTTCCTTAATCAATCAAAAATAATGCCGAAATTACTTACAATCACAACTATCGCCACAACCATTTTTGTTCGATTTTTTCTTCCAGAAGAACTTCTTTACTAAAAAACCAACTGCTACTACTAAACAGATATATGTTAAAATTTCTTGCATAATAAACTAAATTCCAATTTTCAAATTCCCAACTATGAACTAATAAACTTCTAACTATTTTAGTGTTTGATAGGCAATTAACGCTACAATATAAGCAAATCCACTCATAAATACCAATTGAATTAATGGCCATTTCCAAGAATTGGTTTCTTTTTTTACAATGGCTAATGTACTTACACATTGCATTGCAAAAGCATAGAATAAAAGTAATGATATTCCAGTTGCAAAATTGAAAATTCTATTTCCGTTGGCATCAATATCTTCTGCCATTTTCATTTTTATGGTGGCTTCTTCTTCGCTTTTACTTCCCACGCTATAAATTGTAGCCAAAGTTCCTACGAAAACTTCACGAGCCGCAAATGAACTTACCACGGCAATACCAATTTTCCAATCGTAACCTAAAGGTTTAATAGTTGGTTCAATCGTTTTACCTATAATTCCGATGTAGGAGTTTTCTAATTTATATTCAGCTACTCGGTCAGGAATTACAGATGGATTAATAGGAATTTTACTTGAATTGACTTCCGTTTCTATAATTTTTTGTGCATTGTCAAAATCTTTTCCTGGTCCGTGTGACCCTAAAAACCACAACACAATTGAAATCGCTAAGATGATTTTTCCAGCTCCAGTTACAAAGGCTTTTGTTTTTTCTAGCACATTTAGTGCCACATTTTTTACCATTGGAACTTTATAACTCGGCATTTCTACTACGAAATACGATTTGCATTTTAGTTTTAAAACTTTGTTTAAAATATAGGCGGAAGCGATGGCTACTATGAATGCTAATAAGTATAATCCCATTAAGGTTAAACCTTGATAACTGAAACCTAAAAATCTTTTTTCAGGAATGATTAAGGAAATTAAAATCGCATATACTGGTAAACGTGCCGAACAAGTAATAAATGGTGTAATTAAAATTGTAATTAAACGTTCTTTCCAGTTTTCAATATTTCTAGCACTCATAATGGCTGGAATGGCACAAGCAGTTCCTGAAATTAATGGAACGATACTTTTTCCAGATAATCCGAATCGACGCATGATTTTATCCATTAAAAATACAACTCGACTCATATAACCACTTTCTTCTAAAACCGAAATAAATAAGAAAAGGAAAGCAATTTGAGGTATGAAAATCACAATTCCACCAATTCCAGGAATGATTCCGTCAGATATTAAATCGGTGAATTTTCCTTCTGGAAGATTGGCTTTTGCAAACGAACTTAATTTAGAAAAAGTAGTATCTATAAAATCCATCGGAATACTACTCCAATCGAAAATAGATTGAAAAATTAGTAATAAAATTCCAAAGAAAATTAAATAACCAAAAACTTTATGCGTTAAGATGTTATCTAATTTGCTTTGAAAATCAGTGGCTTTAGATTTGTCAATTTTTTGACCAACTTTCAATGTATCATTAATAAATTGATAACGTTTTATAGTTTCTTTTTGTTGTAATCTTTTTAGTTCGGTGTGGGAACGCGTAAACGTATTTTCAATTTCATTACGCTGTAAATTTAAGAAATTAACGTCTTGAGTAATTACCAACCAAAGTTTGTATAACAACTGATTTGGAAAGGCTTTTCGTAATCGGTTGAAATATTCTGGATCAATAGAACTGGCGTTTAAGCATGGTTCTGTAGAAAGATGTTTATAATTAAGAATTAATTCTTTGATGTTGTCAATTCCAATATTTTTTCGAGAACTAATTAAAGCAATTTTGGTTTTTAATTCTTGTTCTAAAAACGGAATATCTAATTCGATACCTTTTTGTTTCATTCGGTCGCTCATGTTAATAATAAGCAATGTTGGAATTTCAAGGTCTTTTATCTGAGTAAAAAGTAATAGATTTCGTTTTAAATTTTCCACTTCTGTTACCACTACGGCCACATCTGGAAAATCTTCATCATTTTTATTTAAAAGTAATTCGATAACTACATTTTCATCAATCGAATTAGCATTTAAACTATAGGTTCCAGGTAAATCTATGATTTTTGCCTTGGTCATTTGGTTCAGCTTGCAAACACCAGTTTTCTTATCCACAGTAATTCCTGGATAATTTCCGACTTGCTGATTTAATCCTGTTAGTTGGTTAAAAACCGAAGTTTTTCCAACATTTGGATTACCAATTAGCGCAACTTTTATAGTTTTTGGAGTCATTATTTAATTGATTCTAGGCTAATGTAGATTGCTGAAGCGGTTTTTTTTCTTATTGCAACTTTTGAATCGTTCACATTAAAAAATAAAGGATCGCCCATTGGGGCTACTTGAATTAATTCAATATCATTACCAGGCAAACATCCCATTTCAATTAACTTCAACGGAATTTCGTCAATATTAATATCGGTAATTTGGGCACTTTGCCCTTTTTTCAGTATGGTAGCATTAAAATTGCTCACTCACTTATTTAGATTGAATTAAAATACAAAGATACATATTTCCTAAAATATAATCCTAACAAATATCATGTTTTAGAATTAGAGTTTTATTTGTACTTTAGTGCATATATTTTATGAGAGATAAATGAACAGAACATTAGTATTAGGAGATATTCACGGAGGATTAAAGGCAATTATTCAAGTTTTAGATAGAGCGAAAGTAACAAAGGATGATACTTTAATTTTTTTAGGTGATTTTGTAGATGGTTGGAGTGAATCGCCAGAAGTGATTGATTTTTTAATTGAGTTATCTTTACAACAAAAATGCATTTTCATTAGAGGAAATCATGATGAATTGGTATTGGATTGGTTGGAAAACCGCACTGAAAACATTAATGAAGAAATGTGGTTTAAACACGGAGGTAAAGCCACGGTTGATGCCTATTTAAAAGTTTCAAATGAAGTAAAACAAAAGCATATTGCGTTTTTTAAAGAGTTACAGAATTATCATTTAGATGAAGAAAACAGATTGTTTGTACATGCTGGTTTTACAAACATGAATGGAGTAGGATTGGAGTTTTTCTCAAAAATGTTGTATTGGGATAGAACACTTTGGGAATTAGCGTTATGTTTAGATGAAACTATGGATAAAAATTCGGAAAGCTATCCGAAAAGATTGAAAATTTATTCTGAAATTTATATTGGGCATTCACCTATTTCTAAGTTGGAAAAAGTAGATCCGCTTTTTAAAAATTCCGTTTGGAATTTAGACACTGGAGCGGCTTTTAAAGGTTCCTTAACGATTATGGATATTGTCACAAAAGAATTTTGGCAAAGTGATGTGTTGCCAGAATTGTACCCAAATGAAATAGGTAGAAACTAGTTTTACTAAATTATTCGTTAGGAGATAACGATAATAAAACTTGCATTTTTTCATCTTTAAATCGTAAAGGATACAAACCTTTCTTTAAAAGACGATACGCTGGGTCTAGTTCTAAATACAACATAATACTGATTTCAAAAACAAAATCTTCTTGTTGTACAAATGCTGTGTTTTCCTTTTCTGTATCGGATGAATACGTTTTTCCAAACATTAAAATTTGCTCGTCTTTTGATAAATTATTAATGTCTACTTCCAAAATTAAATCTGTGGAAGTAATTTTTTTGTAATTGAATTTTTGCATAATGTTACGTAATTGATAAGTTGATTTTTTCAGCGTAATGAGTAAGATATGAGCTGATTACTTTGCTAAAAGATTCCTTAGCATTATAATAATTTCTTGGCAACTGCTGTTAAAAAAGCAATTGTTGTGATAATTAACTTTATCATTAAGTTTAATTTTTTAATGGTATAAAATTACTTTTGAGAGAGGTTTTTTGGTTACGGTTTTCTCGTAAAAAATGTTAAATCTGAGTCTGATTTAAAATAAAAAATCCGCCTGGGATTTACAGACGGATTTAGTTTACTTAACAACCCCAAATGTTAATGAAAAACTTAAGTCAAAGTTACCATTATGTGCACAACTTGAATTACGGTAATTCCGTAAAAAATGTTAAATCTTGAATTGGATTTATAAAAAAAATCCGCCTGGGATTTACAGACGGATTTAGTTTACTTAACAACCCCAAATGTTAATGAAAAACTTAAGTCAAAGTTAGGGTTATTGGTTTATCTTGAATTACGGTTTATCCGTAAAAATTGTTAAAAACAAATTTTGTGTTAGTTTTAGTTAAATAAAACCTAGTTTTCTGGCTTCATTAATGAGTTCTTCATCTGAACTTTTATTAATAAGGAAGAAATCTTTAATTTTTGATTTTCGTTTTTCTACGCTACTATCACTTAACCCTAATTGGTTGGCAATAGTTTTGTTTTTAAAACCTTGTGCTAATAAAACAATTATTTGTCTGTTAATACTATCTAAATAATCTTCTCGAGCTAATAAATCTTTCATGCTTTCTGATACAGTATGGCTATAATATGTTTTACCGTCAATAATATCATGAAAAGCATTTAATAGTACATCTCCAGAAGCATCGCTTTTAATAATTAATGCATTAGGTTTTGCTTTTTGTAAAATATCATAAATAATAAAAGATTCGGCATGAGCAGTTAGCATTACAATTTTTGCTTTACTCTGATATTCTGAGGTCAAAACAGCTAAATCTTCACCAAACTTTAATTTTTGTTCTGGATAAGGAGGTAAACTTCTATCTAAGAAAACAAAGTCGAAGTAATCTTTATGTTCCGGATTGGTTAGTGCATGATACGCTTCTTCACAACTGTGAGCAAATGTAGGTTTAAGTTCAATGTTTTTGTCATTAAAGCCTAAAACGGATAAGTAACCATTTAAAATTGCTGGATGATCATCGACCAATAATATATTTAAAGTCATGCTTTTTTAATTTAGTAGAAAAGTACTAATTATATTTGAAATACTAAAGTAATTTTTGTGCCTTGATTGATAATTGTATCGATTGAAAAATTTCCGTTAATTTCTTCCATTCTTCTTTTCATGTTTTCCAATCCAATTCCTTTTTTGCTTGTGTCTGTTTTAAAGCCAATTCCGTTATCGGCTATTGTGATGGTAATTTCGTTTTCTTTTTTAAACATATTTAAATTTACTTTTGAAGCTTGGGCATATTTGTCAATATTTTGTAAGGCTTCCTGAATAATTCTATAAATGTTTATTTTGGTGTTGTTGTTGATGATATCCCAATCAATTCTTTCATCTACAATTAAGTTGAAATCTATATCAGAATGACTTTTAATCATCGTAAATAAATTCTCAACAATAGAAATAAATGTCACATTATCATCAAATAAATTCTGATTTAAGTCGTGCGAAATTTGTCTAATTTCTTTTTCAATACTTTGAATGTCGTCTATAAATGGCAAACATTTTTGTACGGTATCAATATCTTGTTTTTTCTTTAAAATAAATAAATTTAGTCTAATGGCTGTTAATTTACCCATCACACCATCGTGTAATTCTTGAGAAATTCTAGTTTTTTCTAAATACTTTCCTTCTTCAATGTGTTGTTGTTGGTTCAGCATCAAACTATAAATTTCTTCTTTTGCAATTTGTTGTTCTTGTATGAATTTCAGTTCTTTTGCTTTAACATTTCTGGATTTGATAAAGTAAAATAAAAGGAAAGCCAAAATAATAAACACGGTAACTAAAGAAACCGATCTTAATTGTGTTAGTATTGAATCTTTTTCTTTCTCAATATGATCTTTTTCTGTTATGATTTCATTAGTTTGGTAATCAATTTTTGCAAATTTTTCTCGAGTTTGTCTTTCGCTATTGATGATACTATCCGACAGTGTTTTGTAGTTTTCAAAATAATTTGTTGCAGTTGTCGGACTCGCTTTAGCTAAAAGATGTAATGCTTTTAGTTTGTCGTCTTGTAAATTATTTTCATTTGCTGCTTTTAATACTTCGTTGGCATAAAAAAAGGCGTTTAATGTGTCCTTGTATTTTAAATAATATTCACTTAAATACAGATTTGAAGTGTTAACTGCGAATATATTATTAGATTTCGCGGCTATTTCTAATGATTCTAGGAAATTAGATTTTGCACTTTTGTCGTTTAACTTAAATTTTGAATACCCTAAGCAATTGTTTAGATTGCAAAAAACATGAGGATCTTTTACTTTAAAATTATCTAAACTTAAACCTTTTTTTGCGTATGCATAAGAAGCTTTGTGGTTGTTGTTTTTGTCGTAAACCAAACAATAATAGTAATAAGCTTGTCCTTTCAGAGATAATACGGTTGGATTGTTTTTAATTTTATCAGTAATTTTTAAAGCTTTTCCAATGTATTTTAATGCTTCTTTGTTGTCATTTTGATTAAAAGAAGCGTAACCAATATTTAAATAAGTATTGTATAAAAGATAATAATCGGATTTGTTTTTTAAAATTTTTAAGGCATCAAATGAATTTTTCTCTGAATTGTAATAATCATTTAAGTTCTGATTAATTACTGCTTTATTTAAATATATGGTTCCTAAAAGGTGTTTGCTTTTGGTTTTAATTGAGTAGTTTTCAGCTTTTGTATAATAAGAATACATGCTGTCTAGTTTGTATATATTAGAGTAATAAGCTCCTTTTTTGCAAAGACCTTCAATTATTCCAATGGTATCTTCAATTATTTTTGATTTATTAAAGATGGTATTACTTACTCGGTAATAATCTTCAAATTTTTCTAAATCATAATACTTATCAGAAATTTCATCAAGATTATTTCTGATTAGTGTGTCGTATACAAAACGATTGGTTTCTTCTTCAATTAATTTTAAGTCATTATAAGTGGAAGATGATTTAATTTTATCAATTAAAAGATCTTTTTTATTTTTTTCTAACTTTTCCTTGTCTTGACATGAAAAAAGTAGTGCTACTAAAATGACTATAAATATTAATTTCCTCATCATATTACAAAAATATAAAAAATGAGGTATGAAAATGTTTTGTTTATGGTTTTATTGGTTTTGGATTTACAGATTCCATAATAGTATCTTGATCTCTAGTAATACTATCTCTGCAAGTTATGCAAAAATCAGAATCGTTTTCTTTTGATAAAACGGTTTTGTTCGACGCTTTGTTTGTTTCATACGTTGATAACTCATCAGTTGAACAAGCAACCAATGTTGAGATGACAATTGCTGAGAAAAGAATGATTTTTTTCATAATGTACTAATTTAGTGGGTTTTAGATTTTACACCAAATAAATTTCCAAATTTATTTGGTGTAAAATACAAGTGTAAAATTACCGGGGCCAGCATAACATTTATTACGGTATTTCCGTAAAAAAAGTTAAATTTTCATACTTTTGCTTAATAATTTAAAAACGAGAAAATGAGAAAATTATTATTGATTGTGTTCTTAGGGATGGGATTTTTTTCCAATGCGCAAGCTTATAAAGGAAAAGGTGATACTAAATTGCAAATTGGAGCATTAATTCAAGATGGTGGAACAGGTATTGCTTTAACCAACGATTATGGTATTGGAGAAAATATGTCGTTCGGATTTGTAGCAAGTTATATGTTAAACGCTGAAAATGGTGTGAGAATTAATGAAACTAATTTTCAGCCGGAAAGTGTTAAACCAGAATTTAAAGACAGAGCAGATTTGAAAGTTCGTTTTAATGCGAACTTAGGAAATGTTATCGGTTTAGATGAAAATATGGATATTTATCCAGGATTAAATTTAGGAACGAGAAATTTTGGCGGACACATTGGGTTTAGATATTTCTTTACCGATGGTTTCGGTGTGTATTCAGAAATGAGTGTGCCAATTGCTGAATATGATAGCACTCCAGATATGTTCGGACATTATAATAACCAATTCACGTTTCAAATTGGTGCCTCTTTTAATTTATAAGAAATGAGTATAGTTACAGAAAAAAGATTAAAAGATAGAAGCGGTTCTGTTTGTGAAATCAGCGGAAGTAATGAGAATTTGGTGGTATATTTAGTCGAACCCAAAACAGATGCGATTCCTGAAAACTGCATTTTAATTACAAAAGCATTAAAAGAACAAATTGAAAATAAAGAGTTGATGAACCCAAACGATTGGAGAGGTTTATCGGATAGTATGTGGAATGAAAATCTTCCTGTTCAAATTGTATCATGGAGAATGTTAGCGCGTTTAAAAAATCATGATTTATTAGACATGATGTATTTAGATGAAGATGCTTTAGAATGGGCAAAAGCTACTGGTGAAGATGAAGACGAAGAAGGGAAAATTATTCATAAAGATTCTAACGGCAACATTTTAAAAGATGGTGATTCGGTAGTTTTAATTAAAGATTTAGATGTAAAAGGGGCTACTTTCACTGCTAAACGTGGAGCTGCAGTTCATAATATTAAATTGGTTTGGGACAATGCCGAACAAATTGAAGGTAGAGTTGAAAACCAACATATTGTTATTTTAACGCAATATGTAAAAAAAACGAAGTAATTTTAATAAACATATAAGTCATTTAAGTTTCTTAAAAAAAGCAAAGGCGTTCAAATTTTGAACGCGTTTTTATAT
>CAMLRV010000030.1 GCA_946482495.1 uncultured Flavobacteriia bacterium | reverse complement strand
ATTCTACAGAAACTTTTTTAGCCCCTCAAATAATCTGTATCGAAAGTTTAATTGAAGAAATTGCACAACTTAGAGCTTTAGATAATATTGAGCTTTTATTTGAGTTTTATATTGTCTATTTAGAGATGACTGATAAATCCAAACGACAAGATTTTGAAAAATTCTCGGGTTGGGCAATCACGCTTCTTCAAGATTTTAATGAAATCGATCGCTATTTAGTCAATCAGAATGAAATATTTTCCTACCTATTAGATATTGAACGAATCAAGCATTGGACACCCAACGTTAATAACCAGTCCAAATTAGTTGAAGATTATTTTGAATTCTGGAAATTACTACCTGATTATTATGAAAAATTCACCCAACATTTATTAAATAAAAAAGTAGGTTATCAAGGATTACTATATCGAAAATCAGCTGAAAATATAAATGATTTTACTAAGAGTTTAGTGAATAAAACGTTTGTGTTTGCAGGTTTCAATGCCTTAAATAATGCAGAAGAAACCATTATTAAATATTTATTAGAAAATAAAAAAGCTACAGTTTATTGGGATATTGATGCAACTTTCCTAAGAGATGAATTCCATGATGCGGGTTTGTTTTTGCGACGCATTAAAAAATCATGGAAGCATTTTGAGTCCAATCCATTTAATTGGGTTATGAATGAGTTTTCCAACGAGAAAAACATTGAAGTCATTGGTACACCAAAATCTATCGGACAAGCGAAAATTGCTGGGAAAATTATTGAAAAGATTGCCATTGAAAATAATTCTTTAGAGAACACTGCTGTAGTTTTAAGTGAAGAAAACATCTTAATTCCGTTATTGAATTCGTTGCCAGCTGAGGTGGAAAATTTAAACATAACGATGGGTTATCCGAGTAAAAATAATCCAGCACAAATATTAATTTACAAGTTATTTAATCTTCATTTAAACGCAAAAAATAGAAATCAAAAGCAACCTGTTTTCTATTATAAAGAAGTGTTGGAAATCTTAAATAATCCATTAGTAGTTTCGAGTGTGAATGCGAATGAAGTGGTTAAAATCATCAAAAATTCGAATCTTACTTTTATTACAAATAATCGCTTAGCTGATTTATTCTCTAAATACAACTTACAAGAAAATAAACTGGTTTCACTTTTGTTTTTCGATTGGAAGGTTTCTGTGGCTGAAATTCTAGAGAAATTAAAAGCCATTTTAATCTACATAAAGAACCATTTAAGTAATCAAAACGAGCAAGATAAAGTTACCAAAGCTTTTGTGTTTTCAATTTACAATATCCTCATTAAAATTACCAATTATTACGAAACCTATCAAAATATTGAGAATTTAGAAATTCTTTTTTCTATCTATAAACAAGTTATTAATCAGGCGCAAGTTTCTTTTGAAGGTGAACCGTTACAAGGTTTGCAGATTATGGGAATTTTGGAAAGTCGGGTGTTAGATTTTGAAAATGTGATTATCACTTCGTTAAATGAAGGTAAATTACCAGGCGGAAAATCGAACAATTCATTTATACCTCATGATGTAAAATTGGAGAAAGGTTTGCCAACCTACAAAGAACGTGATGCAATTTTTACGTACCATTTTTACCGTTTGCTGCAACGTGCGAAAAATATCTATTTGTTATATAATACTCATTCGGAAGGAATTGATGCTGGCGAAAAAAGTCGTTTCATCACGCAATTGGAAATTGAACATTTACCGAATCACCATTTCAAAAAAGTGTTTTACAATGCCATCAAGCCCGATACGATTTATCAGCCAATTGAGATTGTAAAAACGCAACCAATTTTGGATAGATTAAAAGAAATTGCCACTATTAAAGGCTTTTCGCCATCCGCTTTGACCAATTATTTACGAAACCCAATTCAGTTTTATTATCAAAGAATTTTAGGCGTTCGTGAAAACGAAGAAGTGGAAGAAAACGTAGCGGTGAATACATTAGGAACAATAATTCATGAAGTGTTGGAAAAAATGTACATGCCTTTTGAAGGTAATTCTAGCCCAATTAAAACGTCTGATATTGATGTTATGATTCAAAATATTGATGCATTTACCTTAGAAAAATTTATTGAAGTTTATAAAGAAGGTGAAATTAAGAAAGGGAAAAACCTGATTGCTTTTGAAGTTGCGAAACGTAATATTTATAACTTCTTACATCAAGAAAAACAGAATATTGAAAACGGTGATGAACTTTATATTTTGTCTTTAGAAAAAGAACATTCCGCTGAAATCACGCATCCAAATTTGCCCTTTTCTGTTAGAATTGCTGGAAAAGTGGATCGAATTGAATTACGCAATAAAAGCATTCGAATTATTGATTATAAAACAGGGAAAGTTGAAGCCAATAAACTAAAAATTAACACTTTTGAAGGACTAACCTTAGATTTAGCGAATGATAAAATCATTCAATTATTGTGTTATGCATTAATGTTTCAGCAAAATGAATTAAAAGGAAATTTTAATGTGGAAGTCGGAATTTTTTCTTTTAAAAACATGAAAGCTGGGTTTTTGCCATTTACTTTTGGGAAAGGAAGAGGTGTTGTAGGTGAAACCATAATCACAACAGAATTCTTAGAAAACTTTACGGAAGAATTGGTAATTCTAGTTCAAGAAATCTTAAATCCAGCGATTTCTTTTAAGGAAGTGATTTAGCTTTACCGCAAAGATGCAAAGTTAAGCGCGAAGTTCGCAAAGTTTTTTTTAGTATTGGTGTAAGATTCACAAAGATAACTTTTGCGTGCCTTGCGATGTCACCCTGAGCTTGTCGAAGGGCTTAGCGAACCTTGCGTTTAAATCTTCAAAAACCCAATCAAAACTTTCTCTAATTCTGCTTGGTTTTCCAAGTGACTCATATGCCCGTCGTTGAAAGTTACGAGTTGTACTTGCGTACCTTCAATTTGTTCTATGTTTTCCTCGTAGTTTAAAACCGGATCTTTTTTACCTAAAATTAGCATAATTGGATAAGGTGCAAAATGCAAAATCACTTCACGGTCTTTTCGCAATTTCATACCTTCTTGAGCCGCAATAATTCCTTGTAAAGGTGTTTGCAAAGCTTCTTCGCGAACCCATTCAATTTGATCTAGTAATTTTTCACGATTTTCTTCCGAAAATAAATTCGCAATACTCATACGAACGGCTGCTACATAATTTTGCTTCACCGCTTTTATGGCACGAGTTCTGTTCGTTATGCGTTCCTCACTATCGGCACGAGAAGTAGAATTTAACAACACTAAACCTTTCATGTATTCTGGATACAATTCGGCGAAAGCTAACGCTACATAACCGCCCATGGAATGCCCAACAAAAACTGCTTTTCTAATTTTTAATTCCGATAACACATGGTGAACCGCATCGGCCATATCTTCCATCGTATGCACATAACCCAAACAATCGGTTTGACCGTGACCTAACAAATCAATACAAACCACACGATTTTTCTTTTCTAAAACCGGCGCTAAATAGTTCCACATGGTACTGTTTTCCAAAAAGCCGTGCAATAAAATGACTGCCGTTCCTTTTCCAGAATCGGTATATGCAATTTTTGTGTTTTTGAAATGAGAGTGTTTGTACATAAGGTTGTAATGATGAGCAAAAATAAGATTTAAAAACTTAAATGACTTATATGTTTAAAAAAATTAAATTGTATTTTTGAGTATAAAATCTATTTCTATGTTCACCGTTCAACAAATCAAAGAAGCGCATTCAAAAGTTAAATCGGGTGCGGATTTTCCAAAATATATGAAAGATATTATCGCATTGGGCGTAACGTCTTTCGAAACGTTTGTGTTTGATAATCATACTGACTATTTCGGGAAAAATAATTATACTACTTCTTCAGTAGGTTTTTCAGAATATCTAAATGTTGAGGAAGATTGCAACATCGAACAATTCAAATCCGATTTAAAATCACACCAACAAGGAAATACAAATTACATGACTTTCTTAAACGATTGCGCCAAATCTGGTGTAGAAAAATGGATAGTTGTGATGGATAAAATGACCTGTAGTTATTACGATAAAAGCGGGAATGTAGTTTTGGTGGAGCAAATTCCAACGGTATAAAACAAAAAAACGGTTTACGAAAGTAAACCGTTTTTTTTATCTGATCACTAAAAACTGACCACTGAATACTGAATTAAGAATTCATTATCGATTCAATTTCATCCGCTTCAATCGGAATGTTTTTCATTAAATTAAATGGCGCTCCAGATGGTTGAATCACCACATCGTCTTCTAAACGAATACCAAAACCTTCCGCTGGAATATAAATTCCTGGCTCTACTGTGAAAACCATATTCGCTTGCATTGGTTCGTGTAATAATCCGTAATCATGCGTGTCTAAACCTAAATGATGCGACGTTCCGTGCATGAAATATTTTTTATATGCTGGCCAATCTGGATTTTCATTTTGAACATCTGCTTTGTCAATTAAGCCTAAACCTAATAATTCAGATGTCATAATTTTACCAACTTCAACATGATATTGTTTCCATAATGTTCCTGGTAACAACATTTTTGTCGCTTCATTTTTTACATTTAAAACAGCGTTGTAAACAGCGCGTTGTCTGTCAGTAAAACGTCCAGAAACTGGAATCATACGTGTTAAATCTGAAGAATAATTGGCATATTCTGCGCCCACATCTAATAAAATTAAATCACCCGCATTACACACTTGATTGTTTTCAATATAGTGTAACACGTTCGCGTTATTTCCAGAAGCAATAATTGGTGTGTACGCAAATCCTTTCGAACGGTTACGTAAAAATTCGTGAGCTAATTCCGCTTCAATTTCATATTCTGTAACACCAGGTTTTACGAAATTTAATAATCTACGCACACCTTTCTCGGTAATATTACACGCATTCTGAATTAAATCTAACTCAATTTGGTCTTTTACAGAACGCAAACGTTGTAAAATTGGATTCGATTTTTCTACTTTATGAGCAGGATATTCGTTTTTCCACCATTTGATAAAACGGTCTTCACGCGTTTCTGTTTCAACAGCTGCTCTGTAATGTTCGTTGGTGTTAATGTACATCGTATCAGCATACATCATCACTTCTTTCAATACTTTATGGAAATCTTGTAACCAATACACCGATTTAATTCCCGCAACTTCAAAAGCTCTTTCTTTTGTAAGTTTTTCACCTTCCCAAATGGCAATATGCTCGTTGGTTTCTTTTAAGAATAAGATTTCTTTTAAATGCTCGTAAGGCGCATCCGGAAATAATAATAAAATACTTTCTTCTTGGTCTACACCAGATAAATAGAAAATATCTCTATGTTGTGCAAATGGCAACGTACTATCTGCAGAAACGGGGTAAATATCATTTGAATTGAAAACCGCCACACCGTTTGGCTTCATTTGAGCCATAAAGTTTTTACGATTCTTAATAAAAAGTTCGCTTTTGATTGGTAAATATTTCATAATTCTTGTTTATTGAATTTTAATTTTACCAAAATTAAGTATTACGAAATAAATATTAGTAGCCAAATGGCGTTATTTTATATTTTTTCGAATGCGACTCATGTGTCGAGACGAAATTCCTAAGAAAGAGGATAAGTAATGTAATGGCACTTCGCTTAATAATTTCGGTTCGGTTTCTAACAATTTTTTGTAACGTTCTTCTGGCGTTAAGGTCAATAAATCGATACGATAATCGTCTATTAAGCAAATTTGCTTTTCAATTAATGTATAATAGAAATTGTGAAACGTTTGATTCTCTTTCAGTAATTTTTGAAAAGATTTTTGATCAATTACCCATAATTTACAATCGTGAATGGCTTTTATGTGTTTGCGAGAAGGTACATCTAATAAAAAACTTTTTAAAGATGAAGTAAACGAATTCTTTAAAGCCAAATACGTTGTTTTTTCTTCATCAGCAACCAAAATAGCATGTTGTAAAATGCCATCTTCAATGAAACAGAAATATTTACATACTTCTAGTTCTTTCACTAAAAACTCATTTTTCTTTAAAGTTAATGGTGTAAAAAACGATTTAAAATCTTCAAAAATGTCAATATTCATATGAAGTTGTGGTTATAAACTCAAAAATAATAACTTTCAAACGAAAAGTTATCAAAATATTCTTTTAATTTTGAGGAAACCAATTTATAAACCATGAAAAAAAAATTCCTTTTAGTTACTCTTTTTACTTCTCTACTGACTCTTGCTCAGAATAACGATTTTCAAAACATAAAATTCACCAATATCGGACCAACAATTATGAGTGGACGTGTAGTGGATTTGGCAGTAAATGAAAATAACCCAAACGAGTTTTATGCTGCTTACGCTTCTGGCGGATTATGGTATACGAACAATAACGGAAATAGTTTTGAGCCCGTTATGGATAGCGCACCAACACAGAATATTGGTTGTGTGACTGTGGATTGGAAATCAGGATTAATTTTGGTTGGAACAGGTGAAGTGAATTCTTCGCGTTCATCTTATGCAGGAATTGGCGTGTTGAAATCAACTGATAGAGGAAAAACATGGAGCAATATTGGTTTGCCAGATAGTCATCATATTTCTAAAATTTGGGTCAACCCGAATGATAATAATGAAATTGTAGTGGGCGTTTTAGGACATTTGTATTCGAAAAATGAAGAACGTGGTGTTTTTAAAACAACAAATGGCGGAAGAACGTGGTCAAAAACTTTATATATTAATGATGAAACTGGAATTGTAGATATTAGTTTCGCCCCAAAAAACCCAAAAATTATGTTTGCTGCTGCTTGGGAACGCGAGCGTAAAGCTTATGATTTTAAAGGAAACGGAATCGGTTCTGGAATTTATAAAAGTGAAGATGCTGGAACTACTTGGGCCAAAATTGATGCTAATTCCGGCTTCCCAAGCAATAAAGGAATGGGTAGAATTGGAGTGACTTCTTTCAATGAAAAAATTGCTTACGCGATAGTGGATAACCAGAATATGCGACCAAATGCAAAAAATGAAAAATCTAATGATGCGAATACGAATTTGTTCGAAACGGAAGTCATAGGTGCGGAAATTTATAAAACTATTGATGCTGGAAAAACGTGGAAAAAAACGCATGATAGTTTTATTGATGACGCTTTTTATTCGTATGGTTATTATTTTGCAGATATTACGGTTGATGAATCCAACGAAAATCGATTGTATTTTTCAGCCGTACCATTAATTTTTTCAAATGATGGTGGTAAAACGTTTGAATCGTTAAGCAAAGATAATGTACACTCAGATCATCACGTGTGTTGGATCAATCCGAAAAATCCAAATCATTTAATCAATGGAAATGATGGCGGAGTGAATATTACTTACGACAATGGGAAACATTGGGTAAAATGCAATAATCAGGCAGTTGGCCAATTTTACACAGTAAATGTAGATAATAAAGAGAATTATGAAGTGTATGGTGGTTTGCAAGATAATGGAGTTTGGGCAGGACCGAACGATTATGAACACAATCCAGAATGGGTACAAAACGGAAAATATCCTTACGAATTTTTAAACGGCGGCGATGGAATGCAAGTGCAAATTGACACTAGAAATAACAATTTAGTGTATGCAGGTTTTCAATTTGGGAATTATACAAAAATTGATAGAAAAACAGGAAAAAGAGAGTTCATCACACCAAGAGCTGATAAAAAAGAAGAACCGTACCGATTCAATTGGCAAACACCAATTTTGTTATCATCTCACAATCAAGATATTGTTTATTTTGGTGGTCAATATGTTTTTCGTTCTATGAATCAAGGAAAAGATTGGGAAAAAATTTCTGGGGATTTAACCAATGGAAAAAGAGAAGGAAATGTGCCTTTTGGGACCATCACTTCTATTGCAGAAAGTAAGTTTAGATTTGGACAATTGGTAATTGGAACAGATGATGGAAACATTTATGTAACCAAAGATAGTGGTGAAAACTGGATCAAAATTTCAAATGGATTACCTCAAAATTTATGGGTTTCTCGTGTGCGCTTTTCTAAATTCAAAAAAGAAAGAATTTATATTACGTTAAACGGATATAGAAACGATATTTTTACTACGTATGCTTACGTATCGGAAGATTTGGGTTCAACTTGGAAATTGCTAACTCCAACTTTCAATCAAAATGCTGCAAATGTTATTTTAGAAGATTCGGAAAATGAAAATATTTTATATTTAGGGACCGATAATGGTTTGTTTATTTCGATGGATAGAGGAAATTCATGGCAAGATTTTTCAACCGAAATTCCGAATGTTGCCGTTCATGATTTGGTTATTCAGAATAGAGAAAAACATTTAATTGTTGGTACTCATGGTCGTTCTTTATATAAAGCAAATTTAGCTAATATTCAACAAGTTAACGAAACAATAAATGCTAAAGGTATTGCGTTATTCAAAATAGAGGAAATTGATTTTTCTAAAAATTGGGGAAATAAATCATACACTTGGGGAAATGAAAGTATACCGAATGTTGAAATTTGGTATTATTTAAAAGATTTTGCTAATATTGTTATAACCATCAAAAATAAAGATGGAATTGTTGTTTTAAATCATCAAGCAAAAGCAGAAAAAGGTTTTTTAAAATTGGATTACGATTTAAGTATTGATGAAAAAACTAAAACTGCTATTGAAAAGAAAGATGCTAAAATAAAAATAAGTCAAGCCAATAATAAAAAGTTTTATTTACCAGTTGGAAAATATACCATTGAATTAGACGCAAATGGTAAAAAAGAAACCCAAATAGTAATTATAAAAGAGCGAAAATGAAATCGCTAATTTTAAAAGCGATAACATATATGAACCCTAACAAATAAATTTTGCATGTATGAAAGAGAAAGTAAAATTTTTAACCTTATTGGCGTTATCATTTTTGGTAATATCATGTACAGATGAAGACGATGATAAAGTGATTGAAGAAGAACCTCAATTAATTATTAGATTCAAATTTGATCCCACCCAAGTTCGATTAAATAATTTAGGTCAACCTTCAACTGTACCAGCTGGAAACGCGGCTCAATCGCCAATGTTTAACGGGATAAGCGCACATTATTTAGAATTTACTCCTAATGCTTTCACGCAAGTTGGACAAGGAGCTGTTTTGTATACTGGAGCTTCAACCACTTTAGGAGGTCCAAACGCCATTGATTTTAGTCAAGCAAAAATTGTGGGTGAAGGTGAAGCGTTTTTATCTATACCTTTAAAAAATCTACCCGTTGGGAGTTATGAATATGTTCGAGTTTCTTTATCCTATCAAAACTATAACATTAATGTGTTAGCGAGTGGTGTAAACTATGTAGGAACTTTAGCAAGTTTTGTTGGATATAATAATTATATTACAACTCACACAATTGGAAGTAATACTTTCACTGTAAATGATGATAAATTACAAGGATATTGGGCATTCGGAATTCCATCTGTTGGATATTATACTTCTGGACAAGCAGCAGCAGGAGCTACAACCGTTCCAAATCCAATTGCAGCTACTTCACCAATTCCTGCTGGGTCTTGTTTAGTAACTGGGAAATTTGTTAATAATTTAGTGGTTACTGGTACTGAAACTAAAAATGTAGAAGTGCAATTATCACTATCAATTAACAATAGTTTTGAGTGGACGGAAGTCAATGCTGACGGAAAATATGAACCAGCTGCAGGTGAAAATGTTGTAGATATGGGTTTAAGAGGTTTAATTCCTAGTTTTACAATTGCAAATTAATCATTAACTCGTTGATTTTCAACAAAAGTTAAATTCATTTAAAATCATTATAAATTATCTTTCAAAGGTTGTAAGTCTTACTTATAACCTTTATTTTTGCTTACATTATTCAAACTCAAATTAACTTTAACTATAATTATGGCAAAATCAGCATTTTTAAAGTCATCTATCGCGAAAAAATATTGGATGGCTCTTACTGGATTGTTCTTATGCTTGTTTTTAATTGGACACTTAATAGGAAATCTTCAGTTATTTAAGTCTGGTTATGAAGGTGCACTACAATTTAACAAGTATGCATTATTTATGACAACAAATCCGTTAATTAAAATCATGTCGTATGCGACTTATCTTTCAATTTTATTTCACGCAGTTGACGGAATTTATTTAGCAATACAAAACAAAAAAGCGCGTCCAGTTGGTTATGCAATGTCTAAGCCAAGTGCAAATAGTTCTTTTTCTTCAAGAAATATGGCTGTTTTAGGTACGTTAGTGCTTTTCTTTATTGCAACTCACATGACTAATTTCTGGGCAAAAATGAAGTTTGGTACTGGGATGCCATTAATGGTTAAAGAAACAGTTGATAATAACATGGGTGGAGCAAAACAATACTTATTAGTGGCTTCTCCAGATTCACCTCAAGTTAGTGTAAATGTTCAAGGACCAATATTTGATAACGCATTGTTGAGTAAACAACCGCAAAATCAAATTGCTATCGAAGGTAATAAAGTCATCAACAAAAAAAATAATGAAGTTTTATTCGAAGGATATAAAGATTTACACAAATTAACTATCTCTTTCTTTAAAAGTAAAGCAAAGTTATTTAATGTAATTCCAAATGAAGGATTAGTATTCACATTATTTTATGTGTTATCAATGATCATTTTAGGTTTCCATTTATGGCATGGTTTCCAAAGTGCCTTTCAATCTTTAGGAGTTAATGGTAAATTCACTCCAGCAATTAAAACATTTGGTAAAATATTCTCAGTAATTGTACCATTATTGTTTGCAATTATTCCAGTTTACATTCACTTCTTATTAAAATAATATATATGGCATTAGATTCAAAAATTCCTCAAGGTCATATTTCAGAAAAATGGACCAACCATAAGAACAATCTTAAATTAGTTGCTCCAAATAATAGACCAAAAATTGATGTAATCGTTGTAGGAACAGGATTAGCAGGTGCTTCGGCTGCAGCTTCTCTTGGAGAAATGGGTTACAACGTAAAAGCATTTTGTTTTCAAGATTCTCCACGTAGAGCACACTCAATTGCGGCTCAAGGAGGTATAAATGCTGCTAAAAACTATCAAAATGATGGTGACAGTACGTACAGATTATTCTACGATACAATCAAAGGTGGAGATTACCGTGCGCGTGAAGCAAACGTTCACCGTTTAGCTGAAGTATCAGCAAATATTATCGACCAATGTGTGGCTCAAGGTGTGCCTTTTGCACGTGATTACGGTGGATTATTAGACAACCGTTCGTTTGGTGGAACGCAAGTACAACGTACTTTTTATGCTGCTGGACAAACAGGACAACAGTTGTTATTAGGAGCGTATTCTGCATTATCTAGACAAATTGGTTTAGGGAATGTGAAAATGTATAACCGTCACGAAATGCTTGAAATCGTTAAGGTGGATGGAAAAGCTCGTGGTATTATTGCTCGTAATTTAATTACAGGTGAATTAGAAAGACATTCTGCTCACGCTGTAATCATCGCAACTGGAGGGTACGGAAATGTTTATTTCTTATCTACAAATGCAATGGGAAGTAATGTAACTGCTTCTTGGAAAATTCACAAAAAAGGTGCGCATTTTGCCAATCCTTGTTATGTGCAAATTCACCCAACTTGTATTCCAGTTCACGGAACAAACCAATCGAAATTGACGTTAATGTCTGAATCATTACGTAATTCTGGTCGTATTTGGGTTCCTGCAAAAATTGAAGATGCGGAAGCAATTAGAGCTGGTAAATTAAAACCAACACAAATTGCTGAAGAAGATAGAGATTACTACTTAGAAAGAAGATATCCTGCTTTTGGTAACTTAGTACCACGTGATGTAGCTTCTCGTGCTGCAAAAGAGCGTTGTGATGCTGGTTTTGGAATTGAAGCAAATGACACTAATGAAGGAGTTTACTTAGATTTCGCTGCAGAAATTGTGACTAAAGGTAAACAAGCAGCCTTAATTCAAGGAGATGCTAACCCATCTGATGCGAAAGTGCAAGAATTAGGAAAAAAATGGGTAGAAGAAAAGTATGGTAACCTTTTCACGATGTATGAAAAAATTACAGATGAAAATCCATACGAAACGCCAATGAAAATTTATCCAGCAGTTCACTATACTATGGGTGGAGTTTGGGTTGATTACAACTTAATGTCTTCTATTCCTGGATGTTTCGTTGCAGGTGAAGCTAACTTCTCTGATCACGGAGCGAATCGTTTAGGAGCTTCAGCTTTAATGCAAGGTTTAGCAGACGGATATTTCGTTTTACCTTATACTGTTTCTAACTATTTAGCTGATGAAATTAGAACTGGTAAAATTTCTACTGATACGCCAGAATTCGTTGAAGCTGAAAATGCAGTTCGTCAATCTATCGAACAATTAATCAATAATAACGGTACGAAATCTGTTGACCATTTCCACAAAAAATTAGGTTTAATTATGTGGAATAAGGTAGGTATGGGTCGTAACGAAAAAGGATTAACAGAAGCAATTGAAGAAATCGGACAATTAAGAGAAGAATTCTATGCAGATGTAAAAGTTCCTGGTGCGGCTAACGAATTTAACCAAGAGTTAGAAAAAGCACTTCGTGTAGCTGATTTTATCGAATTAGGACAATTAATGGCTAAAGACGCTTTATTACGTAAAGAATCTTGTGGTGGACATTTCCGTGAAGAATATCAAGACGCTGAAGGAGAAACACTTCGTGATGATGTGAACTTTGCTTATGTTGCTGCTTGGGAATATAACGGAAGCGATGCAAGTAAATCAGTACTTCATAAAGAAGAATTGAAATATGAGTTTATCAAAATTGCTGCTAGAAACTATAAATAAGATATTATGAGTACTAAAAAAAATATAAACATCAACCTTAAAATCTGGCGTCAAAAAAATGCTAGTTCAAAAGGTAAAATGGAAACTTATAAATTAGATAATGTTTCTACTGACAGTTCTTTCTTAGAAATGTTAGACCAATTAAATGAACAATTAGTAAATACTCAAAACGAACCTGTGGCATTTGACCACGACTGTCGTGAAGGTATTTGCGGAATGTGTTCTTTATACATTAACGGACGTGCTCACGGACCTGACACAGGAACAACAACATGTCAGTTACACATGCGTAAATTTAAAGATGGAGAAACTATCTTTATTGAACCATGGAGAAGTAAAGCTTTCCCTGTTGTAAAAGATTTAGTTGTAGATAGAAGTTCTTTCGATAGAATTCAACAAGCGGGTGGATTCGTTTCAGTTAATACTTCTGGAAATACAATTGATGCTAATGCTACTCCAATTAATAAAAAAGATGCGGATAAAGCTTTTGAAGCTGCAGCTTGTATTGGTTGTGGAGCTTGTGTGGCAACTTGTAAAAACGGTTCAGCGATGTTATTCGTTGGAGCAAAAGTATCTCAATATGCTTTATTACCTCAAGGTAAAGTGGAAGCTACAGAGAGAGTTTTAAATATGGTACGTCAAATGGACGAAGAAGGTTTCGGAAATTGTACCAATACTGGAGCATGTGAAGTAGAATGCCCGAAAGGAATTTCTTTAGAAAACATCGCTCGTATGAATAGAGAATATTTAAAAGCTAGTATCATTTAATCATGAAAACTATAATTAAAATAGCGCTATTTTTCGTTGCTTTTTCAATAGTTTCTTGTAGCTCTGATGATTCTAATTCTGGAGGTGGAAGTTATACACCAGTTGTATATGCCATGAAAGGAACTTTAGATGGTGGAACTGCAAAACTAATGAGGAATGCTGGAGGTACTAATTTAGGTAATCCTAATAGTACAGAATTTGGTATCAGTTATTTTACTTTAAATGGCTATTATGACAATGGTTCGCCAAATGCAAAAGCTCCAATTCAAGATAGAGTAGTTGAAGTAAATTTGGTGATTCCAAAAAATAATATTTCCCTTGGTGAACATTTGTTTAACAATACTCTTGTTACAGATGAATACTTTGCCGATATGAATATTAAATTGAACAATGTTAATGAAACCGTAAATACTGTAAGTGGTAAAATTAATGTAATAACATATGAAAGCTTAACGGGCCAAATTACTGGAACGTATGAGTTTACTACTACAGATGGTGTTACCGCTCAAACACACAGTATCGTTGGAGAATTTGATTACAAAGTAATAGAATAATACCATAAAAAACGCTTTCAATTTGAAAGCGTTTTTTTTTTATAACTAAAATATGAAAACAGCATTTATTCAAACCAACATCATTTGGGAAAACCCAGCAGAAAATAGAGTTCTTTTTGAAGAGAAAATAAATTCAATTTATGAAGATGTTGATTTGATTATTCTTCCTGAAATGTTTACTTCTGGTTTTACAATGAATCCAGAGCATGTTGCAGAAACCATGTCTGGAGAAACGATTTCTTGGTTAAAAGTAATGGCTAAAATTAAAAATTGTGCTATTACAGGAAGTTTAGTGATTTCTGAAAACCAAAACTTTTATAATCGAATGGTGTTTGTTTTTCCTGATGGAGAAGTGCAATTTTATGATAAAAAACACTTATTTACTTTAGCAGGAGAAGACAAAATTTATACGTCTGGAAAGGATAAAGTAATTGTAAATTATAAGAATTGGAAAATTTGCTTACAAGTTTGTTACGATTTGCGTTTTCCTGTTTTTTCTAGAAATACAGAAAATTACGATTTGTTAATTTATGTGGCAAGTTGGCCAAAAACACGAATCAATGCTTGGGATATTTTATTGAAAGCACGAGCAGTGGAAAACTTATCTTTTGTAATTGGTGTGAACCGAATTGGAAGTGATAATAACAATTTAGAATACGTTGGACACTCACAATTAATTGATGAACTTGGAAACGAAATCATTTCACCATCAGAAAATGAAGGTGTCTTTATTGCTACTTTAGATAAAACTAAAATGCTTGAAACCAGAAGTAAACTAAATTTCTTGAACGATAAAGATATGTTTACTTTTGCCTAATTCAACTCCAATTCCTGATCTACATCCCAATTAGCTCTTACACCAATTAAAGCAGGAAAATAAATCATTTCTTCAGGTTGTTGCTTC
>CAMLRV010000029.1 GCA_946482495.1 uncultured Flavobacteriia bacterium | reverse complement strand
ATTCAGATACTGATTCAACTGCGATTTGGAAAGGTTATGAAAAATTATTTCATGAAGTTATTCCACAAACATTAGAAAGTTTAGTTTCAAAAGAAAAGAATATCTATTGGCCCTCTTCACCATCAATCGGTTGGGGAAGAAAAGCAAGTTTATTGCAAGGAGATTCCCATTATTGGGGCGTTTGGTGGGGCATGGAACCGTTTGAAATTTATAAGAAAAAAGTGGGGCGATTTATGTCGGAATACGGATTTCAAGGCATGCCAAATTTGGAAACTTTCTCGAAATTCACGAATTCCGAGAACTTAAATTTAAATTCTGATGCGGTAAAATCACATCAAAAACACAATACAGGCTATCAAACCATTCAAACGTATATGGAACGTGATTATAAAATTCCTACTAAGTTTGAATACTATATTTATGTGTCACAATTGCTTCAAGCGGATGGCATGAAAACCGCTATTGAAGCACACCGAAGAGCGAAACCCTATTGCATGGGAACATTGTTTTGGCAATTAAATGATTGCTGGCCAGTAACATCTTGGAGTTCGGTAGATTATTTTGGAAATTGGAAAGCATTTCAATATCAAGCAAAACGAAGTTTTGAAAACATTTTGATTTCAATAAATGAAGAAGAAAATCTGTATAAAATTTATATAGTGAATGATGAACAAAATACAGTAAAAGAAAATCTCGAACTACAACTTTTCGATTTTAATGGAAAATCGTTGTGGGACAAAGTTTCTGAAATTAAAATTGAAGAGAATAGTAGTAATGTTTATTTTCAAATTGAGAAGAAAGAGTTTGAAAAATTCAATTTGAATGCAGCTTTTTTAAGTCTGAAATTAAATAACATTAGAAGCAATTACTTTTTTGTAAAACCAAAAGATTTAAGTTTAGAGAAACCTACCATTCAAATTAAGAAAATTGGTGATCAAACAATTGAGATTACCACAGATAAATTGGCAAAAAATGTGTTTCTTTCTTCAGAAAATGAAGCTTTTTTTAGTGATAATTATTTCGATTTATTACCTAATGAAAAAAGAATTATCCAATTGTCAAAACCTGCAAAAGATGTAAAGGTGATGAGTTTGCATGATACGATGAAATAGAATCTGAAATAAATTCAGATTGACAAAATATATGTCTGTCATTTTGAACTTGTTTAACTTCGTTGAATCTTCGATTTCAGAATCTAAAAACAAAAAAGCCTTGATTTCTCAAGGCTTTTATATTTTAAAACAATCCGTTTATTTCAGCATCAATTTTTCTAATGATTTCTCCTAAATCTTCTGGATTGTTTACATAATCAATATTATCCACATCAATAATTACCAATTTACTTTTGTCATACGTTTGAATCCAGGCTTCGTATCTTTCGTTCAAACGACTCAAATATTCAATTGAAATGGTGTTTTCATAATCGCGACCACGCATATGAATTTGCTTCACTAAATTCGGAATCGAACTGCGTAAATAAATTAATAAATCTGGTGGCCCAACTAAATCTTCCATCAAATCAAAAAGCAATTTATAATTGGTATAATCACGATTCGTCATTAAACCCATAGCATGCAAATTGGGAGCAAAAATAAAAGCATCTTCGTAAATGGTTCTATCTTGGATTGTTTTTTTACCTGTTTTTCTAATGTCCAAAATTTGTCTGAAACGACTATTTAGGAAATAAATTTGCAAGTTGAAACTCCATCTTTCCATAGAATGATAAAAATCATCTAAATACGGATTATCATCAACATCTTCAAAATGAGCTTCCCATTTAAAATGTTTAGCCAACATTTTAGTCAAAGTAGTTTTTCCAGCTCCAATATTTCCAGCAACAGCTATATGCATTTCCTATTTTTTTATTTGGTAAGTAATTAATTGAGAGTCGGTAAAAATAGACAAAATTCCATCTTTATAGAAGAAATTTTTAATCATTTTTTCACGAATATTTATCGGTGCGATTAACAATTGTGAATAATCTACATAAAACAATTCGTCGAAAGCTAAATATACACATTCTTGATTAGAAAAACTTATATTATCAAACTTACTTATAACTGATTTGGTGTAAATTTTTCCAAATTTATCAATTGAAAAATAATTATACTCTTGATCAATAAAATACAAATTGTTATAATCAGAATAACAATGTTTAATTTTTAAATTAATAGGAATAGAAAGAAATCGATGTGTTTTCGAATTCAAATTATATAATCCAAATTTTTGACTGAAATTATCATAAAACCATAATTCATTTTGTGATGCGGGTTTTAAAATTTCACAATTAATATCAGAGAAAATAGTTGAACTAATTTCATTAAACTGGGCATCTAATAATACAAATGCATTATTTTGTTTATAAAAAACTACAGTTTGAAGCATATTAAATGTTTCTATACCTGAAATTTTACCAAACTTATAGTTCGCATAATTTATGGTGTCGTTCGAAGTGATTTTATATAAATTGCTGCCCGTAGAAAAGTAATTGTTTCCTGAAATATCATTTCCCCAAAAAACATCATACTTAGCTGGCTTCACTCCTACTTTCTCAAAATCAATATTTTGAGCGAAAGAGTAAAACGAAGTAATCAGAAATAAAAGTAAAATTCTCATAAAAATAATATTAACACAAAAATAACAAATTAAGATGTAACTATTTCTTGTTTTTGTAGTCTAAATAGTTACTAAACGAAAAAATATCATAAAAAATGAGAAAAATATTTCTAGCTCTAATTGGTTTATCCACTTTTATAGCATCTGCACAAAAAGATTTCCAAGGAATGGCTGTTTATGAATCGAAAACTTCTACAGCTGATTTCGCTAAGAACTTCGAAGGTAATAAAGACATTACACCAGAAATGAAAACGCAAATTATGGAAAGAATGAAGAAAATGTTTGAAAAAACGTTTATTCTAAATTTCGATAAATCCGCTTCAATTTATAAAGAAGAAGAAAAATTAGATGCTCCTGGACAAGGTGGAGGTGGAAGAATGATGGCTAGCTTCATGGGTGGCGGTGGAACGTACTTCAAAAACGTAAAAGAAAAACTATATACTGTTGACAAAGAAGTTTTTGGAAAAGAATTTTTAATTAAAGATTCTCTACCGAATTTAAAATGGGTTTTAACTGAAGAATCTAAAAAAATTGGTGATTACACTTGTTTTAAAGCAACTGCCGTAAAAGAAGCTAGTAAATCTGATTTTAGAAACTATAGAAGAAAAGAAGAAAAGAAAAAAGAAGAAGTTAAAACAGACGAAAAAGCCACTACAGAGAAAAAAGACGAAAAGAAAACCAACTTTTTCGATGAAATAGAAATGCCAAAAGAAATTACTGTTACAGCTTGGTATTGTCCAGAAATTCCAGTAAACCAAGGTCCAGATGAATATTGGGGATTACCAGGTTTAATTATGGAAGTAAACGATGGAAAAACGGTTATTATGTGTTCGAAATTGGTAATGAACGTTAAAGATAAAGTGGAAATTAAAGCGCCAACAGGTGGTGACAAAGTGACTCAAAAACAATTTGACGACATCATGATTAAGAAAATGAAAGAAATGCAAGAAATGGGAGGCGGACCAGGTGGTGGAAGAGGAATGCAAATTAGAATGGGAAGATAATCTAAAACATAAAATTCAAAAAAATAAGTCGCTTTTAAAAGCGACTTAAATTTATACAATAATTGCCTATTTTTTTATGAAAAAAATAATTTTACTATTAGCCATTTTACTTTCAGGATCTATTTACGCACAATCTGTTAAAGTAACAGGAATACTTAAAGACACTGACAATATAGTGATAGAAACTGCCAATGTTATGGCAGTAAATCAAGCTACAAAAGCTATGGATGCTTATAACATCACAAGTGAAAAAGGAGAATTTTCTTTAAACTTAAAAGCCAATACCGAGTATATAATCAAAGCGGGGTATGTGGGTTATGCTCCTTTTGAGAAAAAAATTACTACCACTAAAGAAAATATGTCTTTTGATATTGTTTTAACAAGTAACAGTACTATTGAAACAGTTGAAATTGTTAAAGAAATGCCTGTAAGAATTAGCGGTGATACTATCATTTACAATTCGGATTCATTTACAAATGGAACAGAAAAGAAATTAGAAGATGTATTAAAAAAATTACCTGGAGTTTCTGTAAATAAAGATGGAGAAATTGAAGTTGAAGGTAAAAAAGTGCAAAAAGTAATGGTAGAAGGGAAAGATTTTTTTGATGGTGATACAAAAATTGCTACTAAAAATATCCCTGCAGATGCTTTAGATAAAATTCAGGTTTTAAGAAATTACAACGAGGTTTCTAACTTAAAAGGTTTAGAAAACAATGAAGACAATGTGGCACTTAATATCAAACTGAAAGAAGGTAAAAAGAATTTCTGGTTTGGAGATATGATGGCTGGAGCTGGTGTTGCTGATACCGAAAACAGAAGCATTTTAAATCCTAAATTGTTTTATTACAGTCCAAAATACAGTGTCAATTTAATTGGAAACTTGAACAATATTGGTGAATTACCACTAACCATGCAAGATTATTTTAAATTCACAGGTGGTTTTAAGAACATGATGAAAAAAGGAGGTTCTAGTTTTAATGTAACTTCTAACGATTTAGGAATTATGGGGATGAGAAACAATCGTGCAAAAAATATTGATGCAAAATTTGGAGCCGCAAACTTCTCGTACAACCCTTCAAAAGCTTGGACAATTAGTGGATTCGGAATTTACTCATACAATAAAACCGATTTACAAACAGACAACATTTACAATCGTACTGATAAATTACCAAACGGAACTACTATCAATGTTACAGAAAATCGTCAGGATTTTTCTAAACAAAAAACCAATTTAGGTTTATTTAAATTAAGCTCAAGTTATGTGCCTTCAACAAAAGTACATTTAGATTATGATGCCTTATTAAAAACATCAGATCAATTAGAAAATCAAAGTGTATTTTCAAGTTTACAAGGTGATATTTATACCCAAAAAAGTCAGAAACCTTTATCTGTAAATCAAAACCTAAACTATTATTATACATTAAATGACAAGAATGTTTTTGCTTTTGAATTACAAAATTTATACCAACAAGAAGATCCATTTTACAATGCCAACTTACAAATGGTGCCTTTTCCTGATATAAATACTGGTCAATCTATACTATCAGGATATGATGAATCTCAAATCAGAAACAATATCAATCAAAATCGTTTTGTAAGAACTAATAAAACGGATTCGAAATTTGATTATTACTATATGGTGACTCCAAAAACTAACATTAATGTGACTGTTGGAAACACCTATTCTTATCAAAACTTCAATTCAAATATGTTCCAAATATTGGATAATGAAACACGAAATGATTTAACAGATGTAACTAATACAAATGATGTAAATTATGCTTTTAATGATGCATTTGTTGGAGTACATTATAAAATATTAAAAGGAAAATTTACTTTCAATCCTGGAGTTTCATTCCACCAATTCAATACCAAAGACTCCCAATTAGACAGCTCAAATAAAATGAGTTTCAATAGAGTGTTACCAGATTTCTACGCGTTGTGGCAAATTAAAAAATCACAATCATTAACGTATAATTTTTCGTTAACAAATAACTTTACTGATATTAATAAACTAGCTCAAGGCTATGTGTTTTCTAACTACAACAGTTTATACAGCGGAAATCGTTACTTAGAAAATTCTGTTTCTCAAGTACACTCATTACGTTTCTTTAAGTTTAGTATGTTTAACATGGAAAACATTTTTGCTAACTTTATGTATACGAGACAAACAGACATTATTACAAATAAAGCATTGTTAACACCAAGTTTAAATCAAATTTCAAGTTCTGCGAATCTTAATTCTAATTTCCCGCAAGAGTCGATTTCAGGTATGTTTAATTACGGTCGTTCTTTTGCAAGATATTATAAAGCAAATGCAGGTGCTAATTTAGCTTGGAGCAAAAACAATAACATTCGACAAAATCTAGATAAATCAGAATACATACAAACAACGGAATCATTTACACAAAGTTATAGCATAGATTTTTCTACCAACTTCAAAAAATTACCAAACTTAGAATTAGCTTACGATTATACTGTTAACGACTTTCAAGATCAAGTAAATTATGTAGATAATCCTTCTGTAACTTTAGAATATTTCTTTTTAGATGCCTTTTCATTTACATCTGAATATAGTTTTTATCACAACAGAAATAAAGCAAAAACTATTGACACAGAATACGATTTCTTAACGGCTTCATTATCATATCAGAAAAAAGATAGTAAGTTAGAATACAAATTAAGTGCTACAAACATTCTTGACACAAAATCATTAAACGATAACACTTTTAATGCTTTAGGAGGTTCTACAAATTTCTCGAGTTATTATGTACAACCACGTTATATTATTTTGAGTTTAAAGTATAACTTATAGCAAAATAACAACTTACAAAGTGTAAGAAAATATTTAAAAAAATCCCGACAAATAAGTCGGGATTTTTTTGTTTTGATATTAAAAATTTAAATACTTTTACATAAAAATTTACGACTTCAAAATGAAAAAAATCATTCTAATTTTTGCATGTTTCTTACAATTTGCAAATGCACAAACTAAACCATCTACGGGCGAATACATTTCAGTGGATAAAAGTTCTCCAGGAGTTAACTTATTATTAAACGATGACAAAACATATCAATTGTTTGTGTTTGGAGGTACATACGAGTTCGTTAACGATTCTGTAGTTTTTAATGAATCACAAGAGTCAAAACAAAAAAATTTCTACAATATTAAATTTGCTAAAAACCAATCTAAAGAGAAACAATTAAAGATTTCGGTAAAACCATCTTTAATGTCGGGATATTTAAACAACGAATATTTTGGTATCCAAAGTAAAGAAAATGGAGAAATAACATATAGAAACCTTTACGAATACCTTGAAGAAAATGAAAGTAATCAAGATTTAAAAGATTCATTTTATGAAAATGAGAACATTTTTTTCTCTTTTGAAATCGAAAAACCATATGCTGTTTATTTAGCTGTTGATATTACCAAAGAAACTAAAATTGAAAAATATATCATTCCATCAGATGCTACTGAAATGATAATTGAAAACAACGTTTCTTTATTTGACAATTTAAAATTAGCTGGTAACATCAATGACGATCAATCTATAAATGTAGTTATAGAGAAAAAACCAATGAAGTTTGTCAACAAAAAGAAGTTAGCAGAAACCAATATTTTTGAAAAACCAGCTTCAAAATCTGTAGAAAAAAACTGGACATTTCCAGGTAAAAAAGACAGATTTAACATGTTTTCAGATAGTGCTTCAGTGGAAGTTGATACAACAGTAGCCTATATAGATGATGATAATTATAGTAATAATAGATTTGAATTTAAAGCAAAAATTGAGAAAAACTTTAAAGAAGCATTACTAAATATTAAAAAAGATACCACTCAAAAATACCTATTTGTATATTACAATTTAAAAGACAAGAATGCTGAGAGACTTTTTAACAATTTGATTGAAGAATACAATACCGGTATTGGTAATGCGATGTATACAGAATATGATGCTTCTTATGACAATTTTAATTTTTATTTAGCGACAAAAAGTGACGAATCTTTTTTCAAGAAAAACAAAATAAAAGACAAATCCATAGTCATTTTAAATAAAGATGGAAAAGTGATTGCTATTTCAGAAAAAAGATTAATTGACATTACTTACAATTTCTCATATGCTTCTTCTTATGTAAATGACAAATTAAAACAAACTGAAAACACTATTATATTGTCTAATTTAGTTGCAAATAAAAAAACAGATATTCCAGAATTAACTAAAAAATTAAATACAAATTATAAAGATTTTTCAACTTCGCCTTATTACTACAATAACTTAAGTGATGATTCTCCTGCAAAACCTGCAGTTTTAGATAAATATTATGATGAAGATGAAGCTGCAGCAACTGTTATGGATAGTACAGCCGTAGCCTATGAAAACCATGATTTCAAATACAGTATACCTGAAATTTCAGAAAAAGTATTAATGGAAAAGTTAAATACAATTTTCGACTATTATAATTCTAAAAACATAGTGAATTATGAATTAGTGAATATTTTATTAGGTGAAATTTCTGGAAATCATACTAATTTTGATTTGTTTAAAAATGCAAATAATAGCAATAACAAACAAGAACTTAAATACATCAATTATATTTTAAAATATAACGAAGACGCAAATAACAAAACTAAAATTGCCACAATTTTAAGTAATATCATTTATGAAAAACCGGAAAACAATCCAGATGCTCAAGCTTATAACGCAATTGCAGCAGGTTTAATTTCTTATTCAGGAAATAATTTCGGAATCATACAAAATGCAGTCAACAACTTCAATGAAAAAGAAAAAGCTTCTGAAGAAGCTAATAAATTGATTGATTTATACTACACTACTTTGGTTAACGACAAGCCTATTTTTGAAAACATTGACGCTCAATTTAGTAATCTTACTCCTGATCTTGATTACGCGATGGATTGGGAAAGCTATAAAAATCAAATCAACACACTATTTAATGCTCAAGCTTGGGATATTTTTGAAACGAACCAAACAAAAAATTTTGATAGAGCCATCAAATGGTCAGAATTATCAAATATTGTTGAAAAAAACAATCCACATTCATTAGACACGTTAGGGCAATTATATTTTGCAGTTGGAAGAAAATCAGAAGCTATTGTCATTCAAACCAAAGCAGTTACTATTGCTAAAGCAAAAAAAATCAATGCTGAAGAATTTGAAAAAGCTTTAAATAATATGAAGAAGTAAATCTTTAAAATAAAAAATCCCAGCTAATAAACTGGGATTTTTTATTTAGAATCTGAACTAAACTCAGATTTAAAAAATACTTATACTTTCATTTTAGCAAACTTGTCTATTTTTTGCTGAATATCTTGGTGTGATTCGTTAAAGTCATACAACAATCCAAACAATTCCACAGAAGCCAATTTTCCTATAAAATATGGATTTTCATTTTTTAGCATATAATCCAAAGTAGCATCATCTAATTGCAAATTATGGGCAATATATCCATTTTTGAAAAATTCTTTTGTAAAACGAACGCCATTTAAACCGTCAATTGGCAACCCGTTTTTCTTTTTGACTACTAAATTTTGTGGCAAATATTTCTTGGCCACTTCTCTCACAATCCATTTATCAGTTATAAAAGGATGTTTCTTATTGTGTAATTGAGTGGTCCAACGTGTTTTGTATTCTAAGGGTAAGTTGACACCAAATTTTACCACATCTTCATGTAAAAATGGAAAACGTACTTCAATGGACGAAATCATTCCCATTCTGTCATTTCGATACAATAAAGCTTGCAAGTGTTTTTGCATCATTTCAAAAGAATCCAAATAGTATTTTTGTTCTTTTTTAGAAACAAATGAAAACAACTCAGCTCCTTTTTCATATAGCATTTCACTTTTGTAAGCATTAGCTAGCCTAATATTAAAAGCATCTAAATTCCCAGTTGAAGATGGGAATAGATAATTATGTAATGCTGGATATATTTTGTATATTTTCTTTAAAATTTCATGTGGAAACAACAAAGCTCTCTTGTAGCGCGCGGCCATTAATTTCGAATATCCTAAAAACAATTCATCTGAACCTTCCCCACAAATTACAGCTTTTACCTCATTTTCTCGAGCCAAATGTGCTACTCTAGAAATAGGTACACCATTAGTAAAATAAACTATTGGTCCGGCATTATGATCTGTAGCATTCAACCAATATTTTAAGAAATCCTCTGGATGAAATTCGGTTTTCTTTAAACTTAATCCTAAATGATTCGCTAAATCTAATGAATCCGAATATTCAGAATGTTTCCCAACAATATCAGCCGTAAACAATTGAATATTAGGCTGTGTTTTTTTCGCAATTGCTGTTAAAAGAGAAGAATCAATTCCACCACTTATAAACGAACCCATAGGAAAATCTGAAACCAACATTTCCTCTACGGATTTTGATAACAACCTATCAAATTCTTTTACAATTTCCGATTTAGGTGTTTTAGCTAATTCTTGATGATATTTCGCATCAACTTGGTCTGATAATTTATAATAATAGCTTTCGGAAACTTCTAAATTTTCAGCAATTTTAACTACAGTTCCCGCTTTAACTTTTATAACATCATTAAACAAAGAATATGAAGAACTTCCTTCTAATGTACTATTTAACGCCATAATAGTTTTATAACTATCTGGCTTTAATTGTAAAGATTTAGCTAAAGTTCTTGATTCTGATGCAAAAGCAAAAACTTCAGGTTTATTCACATAAAATAAAGGTTTAATTCCGAATCGATCTCTAACTAAAAATAGTTCTCTCTTCTTCACATCGTAAAAAGAAAAAGCAAACATTCCTTGAATATCTCTTAATGTTTTTTCAATTCCATGATGTATTAAATAATGAAAAAGTACTTCCGTATCTGAAGTAGTGACAAAATTTACGGATGGTAAATGTTGTTTTAAAGCTAAGAAATTATAAATTTCCCCATTAAAACATAACACATAATCTTCATTAAAAAAAGGCTGATTGGAACGACTATTACCATCAATTAAAGATAACCTTTGATGAAAAAAATGCACTTTAGAATCTTTGTTCCAGTCGCCAGAAAAATCAGGACCTCTATGCACCTGAAGTGTACTCAAGCCTTGTACTAAAGCTTGTTTTCTATTATCCGAAAGATTTTTGTTAATAAAACCGGAGATTCCGCACATTTAATCAGGGGTTTAGGAATACAAAAATAGTATAAAATTGGTTTTGTGCAAGCTAAAACTTAATTTTTACATACCTGTACGAATTGCCTCAACCGGATCTAGCTTGGAAGCTGATATGGCAGGTAAAATTCCTGAAATTAACCCAATAGCAACTGACAAACTTGAACCTAATATAATATTAAATGTACTTAAAACAAATTGGAAATCGAGCACACTAGTTAAAACCATCGCAATAATCCAAACTAATAATAGCCCAACTAAACCACCGAACATAGCCAAAATAACCGCTTCAAATAAAAACTGAAATAAAATGAATTTATTCTTAGCGCCCAATGCTTTCTGAATTCCAATTAAATTAGTTCGTTCTTTTACAGAAACAAACATAATATTAGCTATTCCAAATCCACCAACTAAAAGTGAAAAACCACTAATACACCAACCGAAAATATTCATTTGTCCAATAAGATCATCTACCAAATCTGTAAACCCTGAAAGTATATTTACGAAGAAATTATTAATTTCTCCAGCTCGTAAACCTCTAACTGTTCTTACTTTGCTAGTTAATTCTGCTTTAAACTCTTCAATATCTACACCCGTTTTTGGTTTTACTAAAATGGCTGGTGTAAAAATATCGCTATTATCGCCATACAATTTTCGAATATTATTTACCGGTAAAAAAACCGCCACATCGTTAGAATCTCCAAAAGTATTCTGACCCATTTTCTTCAACACTCCAATTACAGTAAAACGTTGACCATATAAACGAATTTGTTTCCCAATTGGTTCACTTGCTTTAAACAAACCTTCGGCTACATCACTTCCAATAACAATTACTGAGGTTCCAGAATTGGATTCGGCTTCATTAAACAACCTTCCCTTTTCAACTTTAAAAGGTTCAATTTCAAAAAATTCTTCTGTTGATGGTTTTACACGAATAGAATTTACTGTATTTTCTTCATATTTAATACTTTGATCACCTGTAAAAAAATTGAAGGAAATTTTATCAATATCATCCATGTTTTTCTTTAAATATTGAAATTCATCATATTTCACCTGTGGGAATTGATCTCTTTTCCATTGTTCTACATCAGTTGGACCAAATGAATATTTAAACAAATAAATGGTGTTTTTATCCATCCCATCTAAACTATCCACTATATTTTTTTTCAAAGAATCTACTGCAGCCAAAACAGCAATAATCGAAAAAATACCAACCGTTACGCCTAATAAAGACAAAAAAGTTCGTAATTTATTATTCCTCAAAGCATTAAGCGCAAAAGCAAAACTTTCTTTTAATAAACGGATGTATAGTATCATAAAATCAATATTCTCCACATATGTAGTCGAAATGCAGAATTTGTTACAATTTCAGAAGGAGAAATTTGATTTTAAAAGTTGCAATTTAGAAATTGAAAATAATTGCTTTTTCTTATCCAAATACTTACTTTTGCACTTCAAAACAAACAACTTTACAATGAATCACTCAAAACAAATCAAATCGGCCTTAATTTCTGTATTTGACAAAACTGGTTTAGAACCAATCATTAAAGCACTTCACCAAAACAATGTAACTATTTATTCAACTGGAGGAACGCAAGATTTTATTAAAAATTTAAATGTTCCTGTTGTAGCTGTTGAAGACATTACTTCATTCCCAGAAATTCTTGGAGGAAGAGTAAAAACATTACATCCTAAAATTTTTGGAGGAATTTTAAATCGTCAAGATAATGAAAGCGATGTGGCTCAAATGACAGAATTTGACATTCCACAAATTGATTTGGTAATTGTTGATTTATATCCATTCGAAAAAACAGTTGCTTCAGGAGCTAGCGAAGCTGATATCATTGAAAAGATTGATATTGGTGGAATTTCATTAATTCGAGCAGCTGCGAAAAACTTCAAAGACACTACAATTGTAGCTTCAGTTGATGAATATGCTACTTTCTTAGGTTTTTACAACGAAAACAACGGTTCAACATCTATCGAACAAAGAAAATTATTAGCAACTAAAGCTTTTCATACATCATCAAATTACGATACTGCGATTTTTAATTACTTCAACACAGAAGACACTTATTTAAAAATTAGTGAAGAAAAAGGTCAAGTTTTACGTTACGGAGAAAATCCACATCAAAAAGGATTTTTCTTTGGAGATTTCGATAAAATGTTCACTAAATTACACGGAAAAGAATTGTCTTATAACAATTTATTAGACGTTGATGCCGCTGTAAACTTAATTAATGAATTCAAAAATAACGAACCTACTTTTGCTATTTTAAAACACAATAACGCTTGTGGTTTAGCCTCAAGACCAACTATGAAAGAAGCGTATTTAGACGCTTTAGCAGGAGATCCAACTTCTGCTTTTGGTGGTGTTTTAATTGCGAATGGAAATATAGATGTAGCTACTGCTGAAGAAATTAATAAATTATTTTGCGAAGTAGTAATCGCTCCTTCATTCGACAAAGAAGCTATAGACATTTTAGAAGAGAAAAAGAATCGAATCATTTTAGTAATCAACGATGTGGAATTGCCAACTAAAAATGTACGTACTTGTTTAAACGGAATTTTAGTTCAAGACAAAGACAATATTACAGATTCAAAAGAAATATTAAAAACAGCAACTTTAACTGCACCAACTACAGAAGAAATTGAAGATTTATTATTCGCTTCTAAAATTTGCAAACACACTAAATCAAATACGATCGTTTTTGCAAAAAACCGTCAATTATGCGCTTCTGGAACGGGGCAAACTTCAAGAGTTGACGCCTTAAGACAAGCAATTGAAAAAGCCAAATCATTTGATTTTGATTTAACAGGAGCTGTAATGGCGAGCGATGCCTTTTTCCCTTTCCCAGATTGTGTAGAAATTGCTAACAAAGCTGGAATTACAGCAGTTATTCAACCGGGTGGTTCTATAAAAGATGAATTAAGTATTAACTATTGTAACGACAATAATGTAGCAATGGTTTTCACTGGTGTTCGTCATTTCAAACACTAAAAAAAACTTACAAAACCCATATTTTAAAACGCATTAAAAAATAAATTTTTAATGCGTTTTTATTTTAAGTAATTCCAAATAAATTTTATACTTTTGTAAGTTGAATATAAACATACAAAAATAATAAACCCTTGATATAAATATGGGATTTTTTGACTTCATGACTGAGGACATCGCAATTGACCTTGGTACCGCTAATACATTGATAATTCACAACGATAAAGTTGTAATAGATAGCCCTTCTATTGTAGCAAGGGACCGAATAACTGGAAAAATAATTGCTGTTGGAAAAGAAGCCAACATGATGCAAGGAAAAACACACGAAAACATTAAGACAATTCGTCCTTTGAAAGATGGAGTTATTGCCGATTTTGACGCATCTGAAAAAATGCTTCAAATGTTTATCAAAAGTATTCCAGCTTTAAAGAAAAAATTATTCACTCCAGCTTTACGTTTAGTAATTTGTATTCCTTCAGGAATTACTGAAGTGGAAATGCGTGCAGTAAAAGAATCTGCTGAACGTGTAAACGGAAAAGAGGTTTACTTAATTCATGAACCTATGGCTGCTGCAATTGGTATCGGAATTGATATCATGCAACCAAAAGGAAACATGATTGTAGATATAGGTGGTGGAACAACTGAAATTGCAGTTATCGCTTTAGCTGGAATTGTTTGTGACAAATCGGTAAAAATTGCCGGTGACGTTTTCACAAACGACATCATTTATTACATGAGAACACAACACAATTTATTTGTAGGAGAAACTACAGCTGAAAAAATAAAAATTCAAATTGGTGCCGCTGTGGAAGATTTAGAAAGTGCTCCAGAAGATATGTCAGTTCAAGGGCGTGACTTATTAACAGGTAAACCAAAACAAGTTGATGTTTCGTATAGAGAAATTGCCAAAGCATTAGACAAATCTATTCAAAGAATTGAAGATGCGATTATGGAAACACTTTCTCAAACTCCTCCAGAATTAGCTGCAGATATTTACAACACAGGTATTTATTTAGCAGGTGGTGGTTCGATGTTAAGAGGATTAGACAAACGTATTTCATTAAAAACAGATTTACCAGTTTACATTGCTGAAGATCCTTTGAGAGCAGTTGTTAGAGGTACTGGAATGGCACTTAAGAACTTACCTAAGTATAAAAATATCTTAATTAAATAAGCACGTAATACATGCAGCAAATTATAAATTTTCTTATAAAAAACAGCTATAAATTGCTGTTTTTGCTGCTTTTGGGTGTTTCATTAACACTTACGGTAAAATCACATTCTTACCACAGAAGCCAGTATATTAATTCTTCCAATGCTGTTTCGGGTTATACATATAACCAGATCAATAGTGTAAAAGAGTATTTTGGTTTACGACAAAAGAATGAAGATTTAGCTAGAGAAAATGCACGTTTAAAAGAAATTCTTTTCA
>CAMLRV010000028.1 GCA_946482495.1 uncultured Flavobacteriia bacterium | reverse complement strand
CCTGAAGAAAAAACACCAAGAGTAATTACCCTTGTTAATGAAGTTGCAATTGACAAAAAAGCTTTCTATACGAACGATTTAATATTGATTTCGTTAGATACATATTTAGGTAAACATCATAAATTTTATGAATCATTTACAGAATATCAAAAAGAAAATTTAGAACTGAATCAAATGTTACCAGATTTAGTAACTAATTTTGCCTATAGAAAAATAGTACCTTCACAAGATAAATCTTTAATTAGCGAAATGGTTTACTTTGGTAAACTACATTATTTAAAAGATGTATTAATTCCGAATGTTCCCGACAATGAAAAAATTGGGTATTCTGAAATTAAATACAAATGGTGCCAAGTGAACGAAGCACAAATTTGGTCTTATTTTATTGATGAAAAATTATTATATGAAAGCAACTTAAAAACTACTCAACGCTTTATTGAAGAAGGACCATTCACTAATTTCGGACGTGCTGAAATTGATAGAGAATCACCTGGAAGAGTTGGACAATGGGTAGGTTGGCAAATTGTAAAAAGTTATATGGAAAACAATGATGTAACTTTAGACCAACTTTTAAAAACAGAACCATCTGTAATATTTAACAAATCAGGTTATAAGCCGAAAAAATAATATTGGATTTACGATTAAAAACAACAAAAAAAAGACATGAGCAAAACATCTGAAATAAAAGTAAATATAGAATTAGACATCAACAACGTACCAGAAAAATTAACTTGGACTGCGGAAGATGGTGGTGTAAATAACGAAGAAGCAAAAACCGTATTACTGTCTATTTGGGACGCAAAAGCGAAAGAAACGCTACGTATTGATTTATGGACAAAAGATATGCCAGTTGATGAAATGAAAATTTTCTTTCACCAAACTTTAGTGGCTATGACTGATACTTTTCAACGTGCCACTGGCGATGAAAAAATGGCAGGTGCGATGACCGATTTCTGTGATTATTTTGCCGAAAAATTAGAATTAAAAAAATAAACATTTACTCAAATGATTATAATAAAAACTGCTGAAGAAATAGAATTAATGCGTGAAAGCGCACTAATTGTATCTAAAACATTAGGAATGATTGCGAAGGAAATTAAACCTGGCGTAACCACTTTACATTTAGATAAATTAGCTGAAGAATTCATCCGCGATCACGGTGCAGAACCAGCATTTTTAGGCATGTATGGTTTTCCAAATTCTTTATGTATGAGCCCAAATACACAAGTGGTTCACGGTATTCCGAATAACACACCTTTACGTGATGGCGATATTATTTCTGTAGATTGCGGTACACTTAAAAATGGATTTTATGGTGACCACGCTTACACTTTTGAGGTTGGCGAAGTGGCTGAAGAAACTAAAAAACTATTACAAGTTACCAAAGAATCTTTATACGTAGGAATTAGAGAAACTAAAGTTGGCAATCGTGTGGAAGATATCGGATATGCCATTCAACAATATTGTGAAAGTCATGGTTACGGAGTCGTTCGTGAATTATGCGGCCATGGAATTGGAAGAAAAATGCACGAAGATCCGGAAGTTGCAAATTACGGAAAACGCGGTAGAGGAAAAAAATTAGTTAACGGAATGGTAATTGCCATTGAACCGATGATTAATCTAGGAACAAAAAACATCATTCAACATAAAGACGGTTGGACTATTACCACTGCCGACAACAAACCATCTGCTCATTTTGAACATGATGTAGCAATTGTTAATGGAAAACCCGAATTACTTTCTACTTTCGCTTACATTTATGAAGCATTAGGAATTGTAAGTAATGAAGAAGATGGTTTAAGAAGTGTACCGTTAGTTTTATAAAAAATTACATTATACAAAACCCTTCAAGAGTTTAAAACTCTTGAAGGGTTCAACATAAAAATAAAAAATGAAGAAAATTTTCAAGTTTATCCTTAATACCATTCCACGTCCAATTTTAATTCGATTGAGTATTGTGGTTCGACCAATTATAGCTTTCTTATTAAAAGGAAATACGTTTACGGATCCAATTGACGGAAAAAGCTTCCGTATGTTTTTGCCTTACGGATACGGAACACAACGTAACAATGTATTATCACCAAGTACTTTATCTTTAGAAAGACATCGTTTGTTATGGTTATATTTAAAAAATGAAACGAATTTTTTCACTTCAACAGACAAAATAAAAGTCTTGCATTTCGCTCCAGAACAAGAGTTTTACAAACGTTTCAAAAAGCAAGCAAATTTAGAATACACAACAACTGATTTACTTTCGCCATTGGCTGATGTAAAAGCAGATATTTGCAATTTACCGTTTGAAGACAACAAATATGATATGATTTTATGCAATCACGTTTTGGAACATATCCCAGATGATACGAAAGCGATGCAAGAATTATACAGAGTTATGAAACCTGGCGGAATGGGTATTTTCCAAATTCCTCAAGATTTAAATAGAGAAGTTACTTTCTCAGATGATACTATCACAGACCAAAAAGAACGCGCTAAAATTTTCGGACAATACGATCACGTTCGAGTGTACGGAAGAGATTATTTCGACAAATTAAGAAGCATTGGTTTCCGAGTAGAAGAAGTGGATTACACCAATACAATTTCTGCAGATTTAGTGGAAAAATATTGTTTAGCCAAAGGAGAAATTATTCCTGTGGTTTATAAATAATTTGTATTTGGCATAGTTTTTATATCTTTATAAAATTGAAAATTTAATTTATGAAGAATTTATTTCTAAGCTTTACATTATTACTTACCACAATTGGCTTTTCTCAAGAGAAAGAAGTAGCACCACCCTACAATATTAAAACCGTTACTTTTTCTCAAAATATAAATAATACGATTCCATTTTTCAGATTAGGAGAAAATTTCGATTTACAATTTGATGATTTATACGGTAACGAAGCTGATTATTATTACACCATTGAACAATGTAATTATGATTGGACACCTACTCAATTATTAAAAAATGAATATTTGAACGGTTTAGACAATCAACGTATTCAAAATTATCAAAACTCATTAAATTGTTTACAAATTTATTCGCATTATACCTTAAGTTTTCCAAACAAATACAATCAAATAATAAAAAGTGGAAATTACATTGTAAAAATTTTCGATGACGAACAAGAACTAGTTTTCTCGAAAAAATTTATTATTTATGAAGATGAAACGGCTATTGGAATTACAATTAGACGTTCTCGTGATATGGAAACACTTTATCAAAAACAAAATATTGAATTCTTCATTGACTATAAAGACAAACCTTTACAAAACCCAAAAGAAAATATTAAAGTTTCTATTTACCAAAATGGAAAATTCTATAATGCCATTCACAACATAAAACCTCAGTATACAATTGGGACACAAATGATTTATAGATACAATAAAGAAACACAATTTTGGGCTGGAAATGAGTTTTTAAATTTCGAAAACAAAAACATTCGAGGTGCTTCTAATTCGGTTTTTAAAGTAACCACGGGAGACATTTACAATTCGTATTTATATACTAACGAAGCGCGTAAAAACAAAATCTATACCTATTTTCCAGACATAAACGGAAACTTTTTTGTGAATAATTTAAACACTACCAACAATGCCATTGAAGCGGATTATTCTTGGGTATATTTTAGTTTATTTTCCGATGTAAATCCTTTAGAAAAATCGGTTTACGTAGCTGGAATGTTTAACAACTATCAGCTTTCAGATGAATTTAAAATGGAATATAATCCTGAAACAAAAACATTTGAAAAACCCATTTTATTAAAACAAGGATTTACCAATTATCAATACATTTTGGTAGATAAAAACGGGAAAATTGACGAACAAAATGCAGTTGATGGTAATTTCTATCAAACTGAAAACGATTATATTGTTTTAGTGTATTACAGAGGTGGCGCGGAAAGATACGATAGAATTATTGGTATCGGAAGAGCAAATAGTACCGACATTAAAAATTAACATTTAGTTTAATTTATTTTTCACTAACTTTGAAATACCTAAAATCTTACAATGGTAACTCAAATCACAAGTGGTATAAAAATCTCAGTTGTAACACGCTTTGAAGGCAATTATTTCAAAGAGTACAACATGTTGTATGCCTTTTCGTATGAAATTACCATAGAGAATTTAAGTTCCGATATTGTACAATTACAAGCGCGTCATTGGGAAATTTTCGATTCTCTAAACTTTACAGAAATGGTAGATGGTGAAGGAGTAGTAGGACAAACTCCTATTATTGTTCCTGGCGAAAAATACACCTATTCTTCAGGTTGCATGCTACATTCTACTATTGGAGCAATGAACGGTTTTTACAGCATGATTAACTTCACCAATTCTAAAATTTTTGAAGTACAAATACCAACCTTTAAACTTTGTGCTCCTTTTTCAATAAACTAAAGTTATTTATTTTAGTATTCAATTAATCCTTTGTACTTTTGTGTAACTTTTTAGTATTCGACTAAATAGAATAAAAAATACGTCTAACAAATAACAAACTAAATAATGTTAAAAGGATTTTTTAATATACCAAAAGCGGTAAATGAACCCGTAAAAGGTTACGCACCAAATTCTCCAGAAAAAGCAAAAGTATTAGAAGCTTACAAAGCGATGTGGAATTCAAAAATCGATGTGCCATTATATATCGGTTCAGAAGAAATTTTCACTGGAAATACAAGAAACATGTCGGCGCCACATGATCACCAACACATCGTTGGAACGTATCATTTAGCTGAAAAATCTCATGTTGAAAAAGCCATTGCAAACGCTTTAGAAAGCAGAACAAAATGGGCAAATATGGCTTGGGAACAACGTGCTGCCATCTTTTTAAAAGCTGCTGAATTAATTGCTGGACCATATAGAGCAAAAATAAATGCTGCAACAATGATTGCGCAATCGAAAACTATTCACCAAGCAGAAATTGATGCATCTTGTGAATTAATCGACTTTTTACGTTTCAACGTAGAATTCATGACACAAATTTATGCAGACCAACCGGCATCTACTTCAGATATGTGGAATCGTGTAGAATACCGTCCATTAGAAGGATTTGTTTATGCAGTAACTCCATTTAACTTTACAGCAATTGCAGCGAATTTACCTGCGAGTGCAGCATTAATGGGTAATGTGGTAGTTTGGAAACCAAGTGATAGCCAAGTATTTTCTGCAAAAGTAATTATTGATGTTTTCAAAGAAGCTGGAGTTCCAGACGGTGTAATTAACGTTGTTTTTGGTGATCCAGTTATGATTACCGATACGGTTTTAGCATCTCCAGATTTTGCTGGAATTCACTATACTGGTTCAACGTTTATCTTCAAAGAGATTTGGAAAAAAATCGGAGAAAATATCCACAGATATAAAACATACCCAAGAATTGTTGGTGAAACGGGTGGAAAAGATTTCGTTATCGCACATCCATCGGCAAACGTAAAACAAGTTACTACTGCAATTACTCGTGGTGCTTTCGAATTCCAAGGTCAGAAATGTTCTGCAGCTTCAAGAGCTTACATTCCTCAAAATATGTGGCCTGCTGTAAAAGAGCAATTAATTGCTGATGTGGCTACAATGAAAATGGGTTCACCAGAAGATTTTTCAAATTTCATTACTGCTGTAATTCACGAAGGTTCATTTGATAAATTAGCGAAGTATATTGACCAAGCTAAAAAAGATGCTGATGCAGAAATTATTATCGGTGGAAACTACGATAAATCAAAAGGATGGTTTGTAGAACCAACTGTTATCGTAACTACGAATCCGAAATACGCCACTATGGAAACAGAACTTTTCGGGCCAGTAATTACTATTTATGTGTATGAAGATGCAAAATGGTCTGACACTTTAACTTTAGTAGATCAAACTTCTGAATATGCTTTAACTGGAGCTGTTTTAAGTACAGATAGATATGCAATTGAAGAAGCAACTGTAGCTTTACAAAATTCGGCTGGAAACTTCTACATTAACGACAAACCAACTGGTGCTGTTGTAGGTATGCAACCATTTGGAGGAGCAAGAGCTTCTGGAACAAATGACAAAGCAGGTTCTGCACAAAACTTATTACGTTGGGTTTCTCCAAGAACAATTAAGGAAACTTTCGTAACACCAGAACATTATAGCTATCCATTTTTAGGATAATCATACAAACCTGTCCGATTTTTGAAATCTGACAGGTTTAAATCATAAAAAAATGCCAAGTGAAAACTTGGCATTTTTTGTTGTCTTATTTTTACTCTTTTTTCTTCTTACCAAACAAACCTTTAATTCCGTCTTTAATTGCACCACCAACTTGTTCTTTTGGTGTATTTGTTTTGGTAGAATCTTTAGGTTTATTTCCACCTAACATATTAGTTATTGCTCCTGTACCTTGCTGTACTAATTTATCTTTTTGCATTTTAACCAATTGGTTTGTTAAGTTTTTAGTTGCTTGAGGTAAATCAGTTGTAATTTTTGGCGATTTAAAACTTCCATTCATTAAGGCATTTACTGGAACATTCTCAATCTTTTTAGCATCAGCCGGAGTTAACTTCGCAATTAAATTATTTACATCTTTACCTAAATATTTAACTGGTACATCAAATTTTAAATCGTAATCCATATTCTGATCAAAACCATGTGAGCCTGAAATTTGCACTCCAATATCTTTATGCTTTAATGCAAATGGTTTCACATAAACTTTTCCGTTTTTGAAAGATAAAGCCGCTTTCACATCTTTTAAATTTACATCTTTAAAATCTAAGAAATTTGCTTTCCCAGAAAGTTCTGTTAATAATGTCGATTTACTTTTATTTAACGAACCTTGTAAAATATTCGCAAATAAATCTCCCGAAATAGATTTAATATCTGGCATCATGCTTTGCGTTAAATTACCATTCAATTTAATTGTAGAATTCATTTTTCCGTTCACTACATCTGCAATTGGCGTAATGGTTTTTAAGGTATTTAACATCGAAAACGTTTGTCCAATATCCACCGTACTTAATCCTAAATCCATATCAAAAGTTGGCACTTTATTTTTAGTAGAAACCAATCCGTTTAAACCGATTTTCCCACCAAAAACATCCATAGTTAAACCTTTTAAACTCACCGCTTGATCGCGAATAATTAAAGTTCCACCAACATTTTTTAAATTCAAATTATCGTAAACAACAGTTGTAGCCTTAGCAGTTAATGCACAATCTAAGAAACCTGGAATTTTGACTTGTTCTGTAGTTTTTTTACCTTCATCATTTGTAGTTGTGGTAGGTGCCATAAAATCGGAAACTGCAAAATAATTAGAATTTAGATTGAAATTTCCTTTTAAGATTTGATTTTTGAACACAAAACCATAGAAATTATCTAAACTTCCAGACACATTAATATCCGATTTTCCAGTTTTAGCCGCCAGCTTATTTAAGTTAATTCTAGATGGATTAAATGTTACATCGGCAACAGCTATACTAACTGGTTTTGCCATTTCCGGACCAGCATAATTGAAACCTGTTAAATTAATATTTCCTGAATTTTTAATATTTTGATACTGACTTGTTTCTACCGATTTCATATCGAAAGCGGTTTTCACATCCGCACGCAGAATTCCATTTAGAGGTTTTTCTAGTTTTACAGGATACGCTTTTGAAACATTCGCTAAGTTAATCACACCTTTCAAAGCTGCATTTACATTGGCATTTTCGGCAATATTAGCAACATGTGCATTAGCACTAAAAACATCCTGATCAATGGCAAAAGACAACTTATCTAAATCTACGAAAGTGTCGTTCATTAAACCTGTTTCATTTACTATGTGTGTATCAATATGGATATTTTTTACCGATTTTGGTAAATCTTTATAATGGAATGAAGCATTATTGGATAACATTTCAATATTAAAGGTTGGAACAGTTGTGTCTGTTAAATTACCTTTTACTTTCCCTTTTACTTCAAATTTACCTGTTGTTTCTACACCATCTAAATTTCCGGCATATTGCGCTGGAATTAATCCTAAAAAATTTTTAAAATCTGATGATGGCGTATTAAAAGTTAAATCGTAAACCTGGGCTTTATCCGCCATTTGAATAAATCCATTAAAATTTAATGGCAATTGATTAATTAAAGCTTTGTTTTCTTTGAAAGTGTATTTGCTATTTTTTAAATCAATTCCTAACACAGCATCTAAAGAAATTTTTACGTTACGCATAAAATTACTTTTATCCATATCGAAAGTTAAATTAGCCGTAGTTTTCGTATCTAAATCTAAAACATCTTGCTCAAAATTTCCCGTTCCTTCATGATTGATACTATCTAAAACCATTTTCATTTTAGAAGCTTCATCTTTATAAGTAAATTTTAAATTCTCTACTTCATAATTCTGAATACTTAACGCAAAAGGTTTTTCTTCTTTAGCCTCTTCTTTTTCATCTTTCTTTATAGCGATGTCATAATTCCCAACTCCGTCTTTATTGAAAAGTATATTTAATTTGGTGTTTTCTGTACTGATAGATTCAATTTTCATCGGCTCATTTTCACCATTAAAAAGCTCCATCATACTCATTTTTAAACTAATCTTATCTGAATATACTAATGTATCACCTTCAAATGGCGCTTTATTAATCACACTCATTTTATCCAAAGTTACGTTGGCATTTGGAAAGCTTTTAAACAAGTTTAAACTCACATCTTCTAATGCTACTTTAGCATTTACATTCTCGTTAATTGAGGCTAAAACCTTAGCTTTAATTTTATCTTTAAACAAAAAAGGTACTGCTGCTAAAACTATTATTAGTGAAAGCAACGTAATTCCCGACCATTTTAAAACTTTTTTTAACATAAGACTGATTTTTTGAAGATTTTCTTTATTACTACAAAGTTAATACCAAAGTACAAAATTTAACCAAATTATTGTTAAAAAAAAACGCCAATCCAAAAAGATTGACGTTTTATACTGTTATTTTTTTCTTACAAATTCAAATCGAAAGACATCAAGGCTTGTACGCCTTTTCTATTTTGCATGATTTTGAATTTTTTAAGCAGATTATAATTTTCTTCACCTAATTCTTCTTTCATTAAAGTTTCTTTAGATTTATAAATACTGGCTCCAGCAAATGCTTCGAATACTTCATTAAAGTTTTTCTTGTATTCAGGATAGTTTTCTGTTCTATAACTTTTTGTTTTTCCTAAACTTGCTGCATGTGCAATGGCTGCATCTAAATTTCCTAACTTATCTACTAATCCATTTTTAATTGCATCAGAACCTGTCCAAACGCGACCTTGAGCAATTGCATCGACTTGATCGAAAGTCATTTTTCTTCCTACCGCTACTCTATTCACAAACGTTTTATAAATTTGATCTACACCTTCTAAAGCTATTGTTTTATAATCTTCCGAAATAGGTTCGAAAACACTATATCCAATTGCATTTTTATGTGTTTGTACTTGCTCCGCATTTACTCCGTATTTAGTAGCAAAACCATGTGCATTTGGCAACATTCCGAATACTCCAATTGAACCTGTAATAGTGGTTGGCTCTGCGAAAATAGTATTAGCATTACAAGAAATATAATAACCACCCGACGCTGCTAAATTACCCATAGAAACTACCACTGGTTTTACTTTTTTAGTCAGTTCAATTTCTCTCCAAATTAATTCCGAAACTAAAGCGCTTCCACCTGGACTGTCTACACGTAGTACAACAGCTTTCACATCATCATCTTCTCTTGCTTCTTTTAAAGAACGATTTATAGAACCTTCTCCTATATAATCCACATCACCTTCTCCTCCATTAATTTCACCTTGCGCATAAATTACTGCGATAATATCATCTTTTGTATAATCTTCTGATTTCACAGAGGTATGAGTAACATAATCAGAAATAGAAACAGATTCTAAATCTTCATCTTTAGCTACTTTTAATTTCGCCTTAATAACATCATTAAATTCATCTTCATAAGCTACTTTATCAACTAATTTTTGTTGTAAAGCCATTTCTGGAGTTCTAGCTAATAATCCATCTGCAATTGCATTTAATTGTTCTACAGAAATATTTCTATTTTTAGCAATATCTGTTACAATTGTTTGCCATACCGATTGTAATAAAACCGTAACTTGTTCTCTGTTTTCTGGACTTATTTCTTGCGCTAAAAAGGGTTCAACCGCACTTTTAAATTTACCATGACGAATGATTTCCATTTTTAAACCCGTTTGATCTTGGAAATTTTTAAAGAATAACAATTCGGTTCCTAAACCTTTAAAATCAACTTCTCCCGCTGGATTTAAATATACCGCATCGGCAACTGAACTGATATAATATTCTTTTTGAGAAAAAATATTTGCATAAGCCATGACAAACTTTTTCGACTTCTTAAAATCTTCTAATTTTTCTCTTAACTCTTTACTTTGTGCTAATCCTAAACTTGATTGGTTATTTACAATAGTAATTCCTTTAATTTTATCATCTGTTTTTGCAGCATCAATAGCTTTTAAAACTTCTATAAAACCTACTTTATCTTTATCTAACATTAAAGAACTAAACGGACTATTCGACTCATATTTTCCAGCATAATCATATTTAATTTTTGCTAAATCTAACTGAATAACCGAATTATCTTTCACTTTTACTTTGCTATCACCACTTCCTAATAATGCGCCTAATCCTATTAATAAGAAAAAACTAAGCAACATAAATAAAAATATTCCTATAACTGTAGCAAATACACTCTTAAAAAAATTCATACTTCTTATTTTATTTACTGATAAGTAGTCTTTTAAGCTAAAATGTTACATGTTCATAAAAAATTATTTTTCGTAAAGCATAAGTCTAAAATTGTTTGTTAATTTGTTGTCGGATGAAGACACAGAATACAATTATACTTTCTTTAGGCACAAATTTGGGTAACAAATTAGAAAATTTGCAAACCAGTATTGACGCTATTCATTATACTATCGCAACAGTAATTCAAGTTTCGAAAGTATACGAAACACCAGCTTGGGGTTTTGAAGGCGAAGCTTTTTACAATTGTGCTATAACCATTCATACACACAAATCGGCTCAAAAAATATTAAAGCAGATTTTAAAACTGGAAAAAAAATTAGGCAGAATTAGAACCAATTCCAATAATTACGAATCGAGAATAATTGATATTGATTTAATTTCGTTTAACGAAGATATTATTGAATCTGAAGATTTAAACATTCCACATATTCATTTACAAAACCGAAAATTTGTTTTGTTCCCTTTGCGAGATGTGGCTCCGAAATGGATGCACCCAAAATTACATCAATCGGTTTCTGAATTAATTGCAACTTGTAAAGATGATTCTGAAATAACTGCAGTTGAAAAATTAAAAAATCCGATAAATAATTTAGATTTAAAACAACTGAATTACATTGCTATTGAAGGAAATATTGGTGCTGGAAAAACCACTTTAGCAAACAAAATTGCAGAAGATTGTAATGCAAAAACCGTTTTAGAACGTTTTGCTGATAATCCGTTTTTACCAAAATTTTATAAAGACCAAAGTCGATACGCTTTCCCTTTGGAAATGTCATTTTTAGCAGATAGATACCAACAACTTTCTGATGATTTAGCACAATTTGATTTGTTTAAAGATTTTGTGGTGGCCGATTATCATATTTTTAAATCGATTATTTTTGCAAAAGTTACACTTCAAGAAGACGAATTTCGTTTATACAAAACCATGTTTGATATTATGTATAAAGACATGCCAAAGCCAGATTTGTACGTATATTTATATCAAAACACGGAACGTTTATTAGCTAATATTAAAAAACGTGGTAGAAGTTATGAACAAGAAATTTCAGCAGAATACTTAGAAAAAATCAATCAAGGCTATTTGGATTACATTAAAACCCAAACCGATTTAAATGTTTTAATTATCGATGTTTCCGAATTAGATTTCGTAAAAAAACAAGAAGATTATGTTTTTTTACTGAATGAAATCAACAAGAAAATTTCAAACACATAGACACATAGTTTCTTCTATGTGTGCTTAGATGCATTGCTTAAAATAGAAAACAATAGAAATACTTACATTCTCTATTAAAATCTTTTTAATCCTTTCAATCCGCGTGAAATAAGACTTATATTACTTATATGTTTATTTTAAGTTTCTGAAACAAATCCCAAATTACAATTCCAGCACTTACCGAAATATTTAAGGAATGTTTACTTCCTAATTGTGGAATTTCAATCACACCATCCGACAAATTAATTGCTTCCTGAGAAACACCTTTTACTTCGTTCCCAAAAACTAAAGCATATTTGGTTTCCGCTTCTGGCTGAAAATCGTCTAACATCACAGCATTTTCAGTTTGTTCAATTGAATAAACTTTTATATTATCTTCTTTCAATTTAGTAACAACTTCTAATACATCTTTAGCATATTCCCAAGTTACAGTTTCCGTTGCACCTAAAGCCGTTTTATGAATCTCTTTGTTTGGCGGAACTGCTGTAATTCCACACAAATAAATTTTCTCCACCAAAAAAGCATCAGAAGTTCTAAAAACCGAACCAATATTATGTAAACTTCTAATATCGTCTAACACAATAATTAATGGCGATTTTTGTACTTCTGCAAATTCTTCTTTACTTATACGATTTAACTCGGCGTTGGCTAATTTTCTCATGCTGCAAAAGTAAACTAATTATATAAATATTTGAAAACACAGATTTAAGAAATTTCAAAATTTATATAATTTTTTCTATCTGTGTTTCGAACTTTTTAAACTTGAAATTGAACTTGATTTTTGAACTTGAATTCCCTAACTTCGCCAGCACTAAAATTTTCAATTGTGGCTAAAAAATCAGCATCCGAAATCAAAGAAAAGGAACCAAAAGTATCTCCATTAATGCAACAATATAACACAATTAAGGCGAAATATCCTGATGCGTGTTTGTTGTTTAGAGTGGGTGATTTTTATGAAACTTTCGGAGAAGATGCCATACGCGCTTCAAGAATTTTAGGTATCACATTAACCAAACGCGGAAATGGAAGTGAAAGCGAAACGGCATTGGCTGGATTTCCACATCATTCTATTAATACATATTTACCAAAGTTAGTGAAAGCTGGTCTTCGTGTTGCAATTTGCGACCAATTAGAGGATCCAAAAATGACGAAAACGATTGTAAAACGTGGTGTAACCGAATTAGTTACTCCTGGAGTTTCTTTTAACGACGACATTTTACAATCGAAATCTAATAACTTTTTAGCGGCTGTATTTTTAGGTAAAAAAACAAACGGAATTACGTTTTTAGATGTATCAACAGGTGAATTTTTAACCGCCGAAGGAAACGAAGAATATATTGATAAATTATTGCAAAATTTCAGACCAAGTGAAGTTTTGGTTTGCAAACAACAAAAATCTAATTTCAAGGAAGCTTTCGGAGAAGATTTCCATGTTTTCTATTTAGAAGATTGGATTTATAAAGAAGATTACGCTTTCGAAAGTTTAACCAAACATTTTCAAACGAATTCGCTGAAAGGTTTTGGAGTGGATGATTTTAATGAAGCGATTATTTCTTCAGGTGCGATTTTATATTATTTATCTGAAACGCAACATAACAAAATTCAACACATTACCAACATTCAACGTATTGCAGAAGATGCTTATGTTTGGATGGATCGTTTTACTATCAGAAATTTAGAATTATATCACAGCTACAATCCGAATGCGGTGACATTAATTGATGTGATTGATAAAACGCTTTCGCCGATGGGTTCCCGTTTATTGAAACGTTGGCTAGCTTTGCCTTTGAAAGACATCAATAAAATTAAAGGTCGTCATGAAGTGGTGGCGTATTTAAAGGAAAATTCAGAAGAATTAAACCAAATTCAATATCAAATTAAACAAATTTCCGACTTAGAACGTTTGATTTCGAAAGTCGCAACCGGAAAAGTTTCTCCAAGAGAAGTTATCTATTTGAAAGATTCTTTGGATGCGATTATTCCAATTAAAACTTTGGCTTTACAATCGAAAAATGAAGCACTAAAAACCATTGGTGATAGTTTACATGCTTGTGAATTGTTAAGAGAAAAAATCGGAACAACTTTAAACTCAGATGCACCAGTTTCCATAAACAAAGGAAATGCAATTGCGACAGGTGTAAATCAAGAATTAGATGAATTACGAACTATTTCATCAACCGGAAAAGGCTATTTAGAAGCGTTAGAAAAACGTGAAAGTGAAAACACAGGAATTCCATCGTTAAAGATTTCATTCAATAATGTTTTCGGATATTATATTGAAGTAAGAAATACACATAAAGACAAAGTTCCAGAAGAATGGATTAGAAAGCAGACTTTAGTGAATGCTGAACGTTACATTACAGAAGAATTAAAAGAATACGAATCGAAAATTTTAGGTGCGGAAGACAAAATTTCGCAACTAGAAAATATGTTGTACGAGCAATTGGTAAATTGGATGGCAACGTATATCAAACCGGTTCAATTGAATGCCAATTTAGTCGCACAAATCGATTGTTTGCAAAGTTTTGCACAAATGGCAATTGATAATAAATATGTACAACCAGAAATTGATGACACTTTCGATTTAGATATTAAAGAAGGTAGACATCCTGTTATTGAAAAGCAATTACCAGTTGGCACACCTTACATTTCTAACGATGTCTTTTTAGATAGAGAAACACAACAATTGATTATGATTACCGGACCAAACATGTCTGGTAAATCGGCAATTTTGAGACAAACTGCTCTGATTGTATTATTAGCACAAATGGGAAGTTTTGTTCCTGCTGAGAAAGTTCGCATGGGTGTTGTAGATAAAATTTTCACACGTGTTGGAGCATCGGATAATATTTCTATGGGTGAGTCTACATTTATGGTAGAAATGAATGAAACGGCTTCGATTTTAAATAATATTTCGGACAGAAGTTTGGTATTATTAGACGAAATTGGAAGAGGAACCTCAACCTATGACGGAATTTCGATTGCTTGGGCGATTGCCGAATATTTACACGAACATCCGAGCAAAGCCAAAACACTTTTCGCCACACATTATCACGAATTAAATGAAATGGAAGCCATTTTTGATAGAGTTCAGAATTTTAATGTTTCGGTAAAAGAATTAAAAGATACCGTTTTATTTATTCGTAAATTAGTAAAAGGCGGAAGCGAGCACAGCTTCGGAATTCACGTAGCGAAAATGGCAGGAATGCCACAAACGGTAATTCAAAAAGCGCAAAAAATATTAAAGAAATTAGAAAAAGATCACTCTGGAGAAGCCTTAAATGGTATCAAAGATGAAAAAGATGAAATGCAGTTGAGTTTTTTCAATTTAGACGATCCTTTATTGGAAGATATCAAAGAAGAGATTAACAGTTTGGATATCAATACCCTTACGCCAGTTGAGGCTTTGATGAAATTAAACGAATTAAAAAAATTAATTTCAAAGAAATAAAAAATGCTCACTTTTTATAAAAAAGTGTTGTAAAGAAGAAAAAAAGGTATATATTTGCACTCGCAAAAACAGTAAAAGACGTTCTTTTCAAATTTGCGAAAATAGCTCAGTTGGTAGAGCGCAACCTTGCCAAGGTTGAGGTCGCGGGT
>CAMLRV010000027.1 GCA_946482495.1 uncultured Flavobacteriia bacterium | reverse complement strand
GAAGGCAAATTAGGTTTCGGAATTTCAAATAATTTTAAATTTCCATTACCAGAAACAATTAAGTCTAATTGCAACGATTCACCAGATTTTAATTCATTTTTTTGAACATTCACGTTGAATTCAAATTTACCAACTGCACCAGTGAAATTATCGGGTTTTCCTTTTTCTGGTAAAGCACTAACGTTTATATATTTGGTATTAGAAACCACTTCTCTCCTAGCCACATTATATTCGGGCTGACCAAAAAAATCATAATCACCTGTTGGATAAGTAATATTTAAATCTAAAGTAATCGGATTAATTTCAAGTTTTCCTGTTTTTTGTGGATACAGAATGGCTTTCTTAAAAATTTTCGATTTAAAAACGCGATTGTTCACAACCGAACGTTCCCAACCACCTTGTATATCTTCAGTTTGACTCCAAAAATTATTGTATTTTGTTGCAATTTTTTTATTGAGTTCTGCCTCTAAATTAGGTGCTAAATAAATGCGATAATACACTTCAACGGGTTCATTAACAAACACGGAAGTTTTATTAATTTCTACATCAACAAATAACAAATTATTAGCACCGCTTACACTTTTATTAGTAGTATTCGGTTTTGGAACAACTGGCGGTGTTTGATATCTTTGAATGGCATCTGAAGCCTTTTCTTTTGAAACAGAAAACAATACAGGTTTTGAAGCATAAATTTTACCGTTAAATCTAATATTAGCAGGAGAAATAGTAATTTTTCCAGGTTTTGTGGCCTGAATTACATACGTATAAACCTGTTGTATGGCATAATCTCCATTATTATAAACCTCATTGGAAGAAACATATTCACCGCCTTTATTAAATCCAGCAAAACTAGGTGGAACAAAATTTTTTCCTTCTTCATTAAAAACATAATTCACCTGAATAACTTCCCCTATTTTAAGGTTGGTTTTCTCTACTTTAACATCCAATTTAACCTGACTTAAGGCTATAAATGGAAGCAGTATAAAGGTTATAATTATTTTTTTAATCCAATTCATTTTACCAGTCTTTTTCTGTAACTTTTGTATTTGTTTTATTTTTGTTTGCGTTTACTTTTTCTTGCACTTTCTTTTCATCATTACCAATTGCTTTTAACACATTGTCCATGCGTTGTTTGTTTGCGCTTGGTTTTTTCTGTTGCTCTTTGTTTTTATCTTTTTTCTTGTCTTTTTTATTCTCTCCTTTTTTGTCTTTGTCTTTATTATCTTTTTTATCCTTACCTTCTTTTTTGTCGTCTTTTTTATCCTCTTTGTTCTTCTTTTTAGGTTTCGGTTTGGGCGGATTTTTTTCCAACATTTTTTTTGCTAAGGCTAAATTATATCGTGTTTGTTCGTCATTTGAATTTGCCTTTAAAGCCTTTTTATAAGATTCTACAGCCGATTTATAATTCTTATCTTGCATATACGCATTTCCTAAATTATGAAATGCTTTGTGCTTTTCAGTGTTTGTTTTAGCTGTTTGCGACGCGTTTTTATAATTCGCAATCGCTTCACTATACTTCTTATTTTTATAAATTGTGTTTCCTAAATTATATTCTGCTTTTTCTTTTTGAGATTTTTCTTTGGCTTTTACAATTCGCAATTGCTTTTCTTTTTCAGATAAACTCGGCGTCTTTTGTTGTGCAAAATTAGTTGTCGAAACAAAAAGAAATACTAAAACCAAGTTAAAATTGCTGTTTTTCAACCATTTTTTGGCGTGAAAACCAGTAAAACTTTGATCTACCATAAAGAAATCTATCAACAACAACAACATTGCTATTCCTAAAAACCATTGAAATTTCGATTGTTTATGAGCTAATTGTTGGGCTTTAAATTCTTGTTGTTCTACATTTTTTAAGGCATTTTTTATACTCGAAACCGCATTCGAAATTTGGTTTTCATAGATATAAACTCCTTTTGATTCTGAGGCAATTTTTTGCAGAATTGTTTCGTTCAATTTCGTAATTACAACTTGTCCGTTGGCATCTTTTTTGACTTGTTCGAAACCAAATTCATCCACATATTGAATAGTTCCACCGTTTGTAGTTCCAATTCCGACAGTGATAATTTTTACATTTTTCTCTTTGGTTAATTTCGAAACATCAAAATTGGTATTTTCATAATCTTCACCATCAGACAACAAAACAATAGCTTTACCAGAAGTTGGATTATCAAAAAAATCAACGCTTGTTTCTACAGCACTTTCAATAGCGGTTCCTTGCGAAGAAATCATATCTGTATTAATGCTTTGCGTAAACATTTTAGCTAATTCATAATCAGTTGTCATGGGCAAAACCGGATATGCACTTCCTGCATACGCCACAATTCCGATTCTATCACTACCAACAGAATTGATAATTTGCGTCACAATTTGTTTGGTTTTTTCTAATCTGTTTGGCGGAATATCTTTACACAACATACTTTTCGAAACATCGATAGCAAAAACAATTTCAACACCTTTTGCTTTTACGGTTTCAACTTTAGAGCCTAATTTCGGGTTAACTAATGCAATAACGATGAAAAAAATTGCCATCATTTTTAGCATAAATTTTAAGCGTTGTTTATTCTTAGAAGCATGAACAATTAATTTTTGAACCGCTTTTTCGTTACCAAATTCGGCTTGTTTATCCGTTTGCCATTTGATATATACATTTTGAGCTACTAAACCAATCGGAATCAGCAATAGCAAAATAAAATAATATGGATTTTCAAATTCAAACATTAAATAAAACTTTTAAAAATGGTTCGGCTTAAAATCATTTCTAAAACCAATAAAAACAAACCAGCTAACAACCAAGGACGAAATTGTTCATCAAACATCATGAACCTGTTTTCTGTAATTTTAGAAGTTTCTAACCTGTCAATTTCAGTATAAATAGCTTCTAATTTTTTATTATCTGTTGCTCTAAAATATCTTCCATTGGTAATTCTTGCAATTTCTTGCATTAACTTTTCATCAATTTCTACTTTCTGAGGTTCAAAAACAATAGTTCCATTGGCGTCTTTAGCTACTGGGAAATTTGCCATTCCGTTTGTTCCTACTCCAACTGTATAGACTTTTATACCATAAGCTTTTGCAATTTCAGCAGCAGAAATTGGATCCAAACTTCCCACATTATTTACACCATCTGTTAATAAAATAATGATTTTAGATTTCGCTTTACTGTCCTTAATTCTATTAATTGCGGTGGCTAAACCAATACCAATTGCGGTTCCATCTTGTAATACCAATCCGTTATATTGCACCTCTTTTAAAGAATTTAGCAACATGTTTTTATCGGAAGTAACTGGAGTTCTGGTATAACTTTCACCAGCATAAACCACTAATCCAATTCTATCATTTGTTCTTTTTTGGATAAAAGAATAAGCTACTTGTTTGATGGCCTCTAGTCTGTTTGGTTTAAAATCGGTGGCTAGCATACTTCCCGAAACATCTGTTGCTATTACAATATCTATTCCGTTGGTAGTATCTGTATAATTTGATTTTTGAGTATTTCTTGGTCGCGCCAAAGCAATTATGATTAAACCTAAAGCCAATAATTTCAACACATATAAAAATGGTCGCAATTTAATTAACCACGATTTATGCATCGAAATACCTTCCGTAGTACTCATTTTTAGTGCAACATCTTGTTCGTTTTTGATAAAATAATGCCAAAACAAGGCTATTGGAATTACCAATAACAACCATAAAAAGTGTGGGTGCATAAAAGTACTACTCATCTTCTTCTTGGTTTATTTGTTCTAGACTATTGGTCACACGCTCGGTAAAATTTTTACCCATTTTATCTTCTGCTTCGTAAGTAATTCTTATACTTTGCAATCCAAAACTATCCGAAAGAAAAACCGTTAAAAACTTCATTTGTTTGGTTTCGGAACCATTATTTATTTCATACGTTCCTTCTAAAACATCACCTTTCAGCTCTTTTACATTTTTGAATTTTCGAGCCGTCGTTTTAATTTTTTTAGCTTGCAATTGCATTAAACTCTCTAATTCATCATCGAAAATTTGTTTAATATCTGTTTGTATTGAATCTTTATAAGCAATTGTTTTTATAGAAATGGACAATTTATCAGATGGTTTTTGCCAAGAAAATTGCGAACTATTTTTAATGTTTGGATTTTTGGTAGCAACTGAATCGCGTAATAAAATTTCAGGTGTTTCAAGTTGTAAAATTGGCAACCCGTAATCGGAAACTAACCATTCTTTTTTTAAGTAATAATCTGCGTCTTTACCATTAATTTTTGCGTTCCAATAATTCGTAACATTTTCCCAGCCGAAAAAGAAAACCACAGAAACCATAGATACTAAAAAAGTAATAATAAACGCCGATTGTCGGATGTTTTTATACTTCACTTGTTGCTGCTCTTCTAAATATTTTGCCAAAGCCACATTTTTTTCTTCCGCGGAAGTTGGCAAAGTTTTGTGAAACACATTAATGATATTTTCAGACAATTCTTTATCTGCTTTTTGGTCTTCTTCTGCCACAGAAATTTTAGCGAATTTTACCAAATCGGCTTTCTTAAATAGTTTTTCTATTTGAGAAATGGTGGTTTCAGAAATCTCAAATTCTTTTTCAGAAACTGCTGCTTTCAACTTCAAAATAAATTCTTCGGTGGTACTTTCTAAGGCAGAAAATTCTAAAGTTTTTTCGAAATACGATTTAATAATTTCGGTTAAACTCGAATAATATTCTTTAGAATTAGTGAGTTTATTGATTTCTGAAAAGCGTAAAAAAGCTTTGTTAAAAGGCGGTATATATTGCTCGGATTTCTTATTGTTTCGATACCTTAATCGGAAAACAAAATAGATTAAACCTGCGAAAAGTACAGCAAAAAGGAATCCGAAAAGCACATCTTTATCTGTTAATTCTGGGGATTTTTCCGTTTTTTCTAAACTTATATTTTCATCGTTTTTGATGTCATACATTTTTTGTTTGGTGGTGTCAACGGCAACATCAACTACCGAAACTTCAATACTTCCAGATTTTATTTTCTTGTTATTTACTTCAACTTCTAACGACGGAATAGTATATTTTCCAGCATCAAATTGAGTGATATTATATTTTTTAACCCATTCAATTTGATTGGCTTTTTTATTTTTCTCTGGTGGAAATGATTCTACTACTTCCAATTTTCCAATCGAATCTAAATCGGGAAAAACGACTAAATCTTTATCGTTTGTTCTTGTTTTTAACGTCAACTGAATTTGCTCACCAATTTTAATTTGTTTTTTAGAAACAGAAATACCCACGGTTTGCGAAAACCCAACCGAAACTGAAAAAACTAGTAGAAATAATAACTTTAATTTCATTAGGTTCTACTTTTAAAATAGGTTAATAATTTTGCCACATAACTTTCGTTCGTTTCTGTTTCAACCAAGCCTGCCGCGCATTTACTAAAGATATTTTGGCAGGTTTTCACTTTCGCTTTATAGTTTTTTTCATAAGCCAAACGCGTGGTCATGGTTTGTGTATCAATCCAAACTAATTCGCCTGTTTCAGCATCTTGCATTTGAATGATTCCTATATTTGGAATACTTTTTTCACGTTCATCAAAAATTCGAATACCGGTTACATCATGTTTTTTAGAAGCAATTTGTAACGGTTTTTGAAAATCGGACGTCATAAAATCTGAAATTAAAAACACAATGGCACGTTTTTTAATCACACTTGATAAAAATTCTAACGCACCAGAAACATCAGTTTTTTGACTTTTCGGTTGAAATTCAATCAGTTCACGGATAATTCGTAACACGTGCGATTTTCCTTTTTTGGGCGGAATAAACAATTCGATTTCATCGGTAAATAAAATCAGACCAATTTTATCATTATTTTGAGTCGCCGAAAACGCTAAAGTGGCAGCAATTTCGGTGACAATTTCTTTTTTATTTTGTTCGGATGTTCCAAAATGTTGCGAACCTGAACAATCTACCATCAGCATCATGGTAAGTTCACGTTCTTCTTCAAAAATCTTTATGAAAGCTTCATTGTTTCTTGCAGAAACGTTCCAATCAATTGCTCTAAAATCGTCGCCATATTGGTATTGTCGCACTTCTGAGAAAGTCATACCACGTCCTTTAAAAGACGTGTGATATTGACCCGAAAAAATATGATTGCTCAATCTTCGGGTTTTTATTTCGATCTTCTTGACTTTCTTAAGTAACTCCTTGGTTTCCATTTTTATTTTGTTTCAAGTTTCAAGTTGTTTTTGTTTCAAGTTGTTTTGAACCTGAAACTTTAAACCTGAAACAAAAATTACGGTACTTGAACCTGATTTAAAACTTTATTGATAATGTCTTCTGAAGTAATATTTTCAGCTTCGGCTTCATACGTAATTCCGATTCTGTGGCGTAATACATCATGAACTACCGCACGAACATCTTCTGGAATAACATAACCTCTACGTTTGATGAAAGCATAACATTTTGCAGCTAAAGCCAAATTGATACTTCCACGAGGTGAAGCTCCAAAACTGATTAAGGGTTTTAAAGATTCTAAACGGTATTTTTCTGGATAACGAGTAGCAAAAACAATATCTAATATATATTTTTCGATTTTCTCGTCCATGTAAACTTCTTTAACCGTTTCTTGAGCTTTTAAGATTTGAGCAATACTCACCACAGGATTGATAGTTGCTACATTTTCTTTTAAACTATTACGGATAATTAGTTGTTCTTCTTCCATTTTTGGATAATCCACAATGGTTTTTAGCATAAAACGATCCACTTGTGCTTCTGGTAACGGATACGTTCCCTCCTGCTCTACTGGATTTTGCGTGGCTAAAACTAAAAACGGATTATCTAATTTATATGTGGTTTCGCCAATAGTAACTTGCTTTTCCTGCATCGCTTCTAACAAAGCCGATTGCACTTTGGCTGGCGCACGGTTGATCTCGTCTGCTAAAACGAAGTTGGCAAAAATTGGCCCTTTTTTTACAGAGAATTCATTTTCTTTAAAGTTATACACCATGGTTCCCACCACATCAGCAGGTAATAAATCTGGTGTAAACTGAATTCTGTGAAAACTTCCGTGAACCGCTTTAGAAAGCGTATTAATCACTAAGGTTTTGGCCAAACCTGGCATTCCTTCTAACAAAATGTGACCTTGACCTAACAAACCGATTAATAAACGTTCGATCATTGGTTTTTGACCAACAATAACTTTGCTCAATTCGGAAGTTAGTAAATCAATAAATGCGCTTTCATTTTCAATTTTCTCGTTAATGGCGCTTATGTCGATACTTGTATTATTTTCTTGCATTTTGCTATGATTTATTTGGGTGTAAATTTTAAAAAAATACTTTAACAATGCAAGATGGGTTTTAAAAATATTTTTTGTTGTTAATTGTCCGTTAAATTATAAGGAAATAGTGAAAAATTAGTGAATAATTAAGAAATACTTATTATTTTTAATAAAATTTTGCTGCTATGTCTATACAAACTTCATCAATTATTGCTGGTACTATGAATTGGGGCGAATGGGGAAAAAACCTCAACCAAGCCCAAATGCAACAACTTATTGCGACTTGTTTAGCTGAAGACATTCACACTTTTGATCATGCCGATATTTATGGTGGCTATACGACTGAAGCGGCTTTTGGAAAGGCTTTATCTGAGATCAAAATAGACAGAGAAAGCATCCAATTGATTACAAAATGTGGCATTAAATACGTTTGTAATGAAAGAGATTATGATGTGAAACATTATGATTATACTAAAGAATACATCATTTGGAGCGTTGAAAATTCACTTAAAAATTTAAAAACGGATTATATTGATGTATTGTTGTTGCACCGACCAAGTCCGTTAATGGAAACGGAAGTCATTTCGGACGCGATTACTGAACTTAAAATTTCAGGAAAAATTGTTCATTTTGGATTGTCTAACTTTACTCCTTCTCAAACCGATTTAATTCGAAAATTTACCACAGTAACCTATAATCAAATTCAATTTTCAGCCACGCATTTGCAACCGATGTTGAACGGAGAATTAGATTATATGCAATTGCACGGCATTAAACCAATGGCTTGGAATCCGTTAGGCTTGGTTTACAAAGAAGAAATTCCCCAAACGATTCGTTTGAAAAAATTATTACAACAACTCGAAATAAAATACAATTTACCGCCAGAAATTTTGCTGTTGGCCTGGGTTTTAAAGCATCCCGCAGAAATTAAACCTGTGGTAGGCACTACGAATATGGAACGCATCAAAATGTTGCAAAAATTACAGAATTTCGAACTAGATTTAGAAGATTGGTTTGCCATTTGGTCGGAAAGTATTGGAACTAAAATTCCTTAAAAATGATAAATAAAAGGCTCCTTATTAAAAATTTATTGGCACATAATAACGAAAACAGTTTTTATGATAAAAAACGTCAATTGAATTTGCATTCCAAAGAAGGAAAAGGAAAGTTTTTAAAACATATTTGTGCATTATCTAATTCCAATCCGTTTAACAATTCGTACATTGTGGTTGGTGTAGAAGACGACACCAATGAAATTGTAGGTGATGATTTTTTTGACGATAGTCGGATTCAGAATTTAGTTAATGCTTATTTAGAGAATCCACCAAAAATTGCTTACGAAAACATTCCATTTCCGAATTTACCAAAGGAAAAAGTGGTAGGTTTGGTAACGATTAAACCAAAAAATAAAGTTTCTTTTTTTAAGAAAAACATTTACACTATTTTTTCGGGAAGTACTTTTATTCGAATTGGCAGCAATACTTTAGCAACAGAAGAAAAAATTTCCGCTTCTAAATCGAATGTAGAAACGGTAATTAGTATTGAAAATAATTCGAGAAATAACATCCAACATACTTTAGATGGTGTATTAGATTTTATCACGGTGCGACACAAAGATTTAGATAATCAATACCAGGTTTTTAAAGAAAATTTTGTGGTGTGTTGGGCTGGGAAAAAAAATAAGTTGAGAAACGAAACCTATTTTTCTCGAGTAGATATTGAATTAGTAAATGAACAAATTAAATTGTTTTATTCCAATCAAGATGAAGTGGTAATTAGTTATGATGAAGACAGTTTTACAATTACTGAATTTGTGAAATTAGGCTTAAACGATAAAACGAGTTATTATCCTTTAGAAAAACTCACCTTCTCATTCTTTGATAATGGTTATTATAAAATAGAAACTGAAATGTTGTTTGAACCGCCACAATACAACAAAAAATTACTGCATCATATTTACAATTCGGTACTAATTACAATTCAGAAATTGCATAAAAACAAAGAAGTTTCCGAAGAAGAAGTACTTAGAATTCCACACATTTTAATGATTTGTTATTTAAACGATTTTAAAGACGCGAAGCACAAATTGATTGACGCTAAAAGTGTATTAAAAACGTATAAAAATCCACTAGTATATCTTTATTTTAAAGACAGTTTGAGAATTTTAAGAAAGATGAAATACAATTAATCTTTTTCAGACAAATACTCAATATCTTCCAATAACTGCGTTAAGTTTTGTTCGCCTTTTACGTTTTTATCGATGTTTAATCCATTATAAAAACCTCTAATTCTTCCTTTTTGATCCACTAAAACGAAATTTTCCGTGTGCACCATATCGTACATTTCTTCAGGTTTTCCTGTTTTTACAACTAAATATGATTGACGCGCAATTTTGAAAATCTCTTTCTGGTTTCCAGTTACTAAATTCCATTTTGAATCAATCACCCCTTTTTCTTTCGCGTAATTTTTCAACACTTCAACGGTATCTTCATCTGGAAATATTGAGTGTGAAAGTAATTTTACTTTCGGATTGTCTTTAATTTTATCTTGCAACCAAACCATGTTTCTAGTCATTTTTGGGCAAATTGTTTGGCATGTCGTAAAAAAGAAATCGGCTACATAAATTTTTCCTTCATAATCTTTATTTGTAATGGTTTTTCCATTCTGATTGGTAAAGGCAAAAGGCGCAATTTTATGATTATAACCAATATGTTGCACAAGTGAATCGACTAATTCAGGATTTACATCTCTTGGGGTAATTATGGGTAATGTTTTTCTGTTAATAAGAGTATAAATAGAAAAAAAAATTACCACTAATAAACTTATGAAGAAAACTGTAAATATTTTGCTTTTAAACATTTTTAAAATTTTGTTGCAAAAGTATAAAAACTTGCTGTTAGAATTAAAGTTTTTAACAATTTATAGAGCCTTTTTCACATATTTTTTATTATGTTTGCTAAACTAAACAAATAACTAACACAATGAAAAACACCTACTTATCATTGTTTTTGCTAATTTCCACTGTTGGATTCTCCCAATTTAACAGCAACGCCCCATGGAAAAGCGAAAATCCGAATTCAAAAAACAACACCTTTAAAAATGACATTGAAGTTTTTAATGAGTATTGGAAAACCCATGATCGAAACAAAAAAGGAAGCGGTTACAAACCTTTTAAAAGATGGGAAAGTTTTTATGAAAATCAGTTAAACCCTGATGGAACCATAATTACCCCGCAACAAATTTGGGCAGCTTGGCAAGAAAAAAATAATAGTAAAGCTAATAAAAATAATGCATTATTAGTTTTACCCCCAAGTAACTGGCAACCTGTAGGTCCTTTTACTCATACCAATACTGGTTCTTGGTCGTCAGGACAAGGTAGAGTTACTGTTGTGGCAATTGACCCTAGTAATGCAAATACAATTTACATCGGTGCTCCAGCTGGAGGAATTTGGAAATCAATAAATAATGGTACAACTTGGACACCACTTTCAGATGAATTGCCACAAATTGGTGTTTCTGGAATTGTAGTGGATCCAACTAATTCAAACGTTATTTACATTGCTACAGGTGATAAAGATGCTTCTGATACCTATTCTGTTGGTGTTTTAAAATCCACAGATGGTGGTTTAAATTGGAATACAACTGGATTATCATTTACAGGAACAGGTAATTTTGCTGGCGATTTGATTATTCATCCCACAAACAATCAAATTATTCTTTGTGCTACTTCTGCTGGTTTGTACAGAACTATAAATGGCGGAACATCTTGGACAGTAGAACAAACAGGAGATTTTTCTCAAGGTTCAGTACGATTTAAACCAACAGATCCAACTATTGTTTATGCTACAACTGGAAGCAGATTTTATAAATCAACAAATACTGGAGATACATTTACTAACATAACTTCCGGATTATCCGCAGCAGCTTCTACTGGTAGAATGATATTAGATGTTACACCTGCAAATAGTGCATATGTGTACGTTTTAAGTGTAAATACATCCTATGCTTTAAATGGAATTTATCGTTCTACTGATAGCGGTACAACATTTACAAAAACTTCAGGAACTACAGACTTCTTAGAATCAACACAAGGTTGGTACGACTTAGCTTTAGCGGTTTCAGATACCAATGCTGATTTAATTTTTACAGGTTGTTTAAATGTTTGGAAATCTACAAATGGAGGAGCAGCTGTTACGAAAGTAAACAACTGGAGTTCACCAACCGCTGCGTCATATACTCATGCAGATATTCATTTCTTACAATTTTTAAATGGAAAATTATTCTGTGGAAGTGATGGAGGAGTTTATGTGAGTAGTAATAATGGAACCGATTTTTCAGATTTAACTGGAGGATTACAAATTAGCCAGTTTTATAGAGTTTCTGTTTCTAAGAGTTCTGCTGGAAATATGGTGGGTGGACTTCAAGATAATGGAGGTTATGCTTTTAGTAATTCTGCTTGGAAAAATTATTATGGTGCAGACGGAATGGATGCTGCAGTTAGCCAGGCTAATAGTAGTTTATATTATGGATTTATCCAAAATGGAAGTTCTATGTATATTTCGAATAATGCTGGAAATAGCATGTCGGGAAGTGTAGGATCTCCTGGTGGAATAGATGGAAACTGGATTACGCCGCTAAGAGGTGATAGCCAGGGAAATATGTATTCTGGATTTGATGCTTTATATAAATTAGTGAGTGGTGCTTGGGTGCAACAAAGTACTAATTCAGTAGGTACTGGTAATCTTGAAATTGTAACTATTGACCCTTCCAACGATAATATTATTTACGTGGTAAATGGATCCACTTTATACAAAAGTACAAATGCGGGTGTAACATTCACTAGCGTTTATACCGCCTCAGCGAGTATTACTTCAGTTGTAGTGCATTCCACAAATAGCAGTATTGTTTATTTAACAACTAGTGGAACAACAGGAAATGCACTACGCTCTACTAATGGTGGTTCTGCATTTACAGCTATTGCTACTGGATTACCAGCAATTGGTAAAAATTGTATCGTCCATCAAGGAAGAAATACCGATAACCCTTTATATGTAGGAACGAGTTTAGGTGTTTATTATACAGATGATACCATGACAACATGGCAACCATTTGATACGAATTTACCGAATGTACCGGTAAGAGATTTAGAAATCAATTTAGAAGATTCTAAAATTATTGCTGCGACATATGGACGTGGTATTTGGCAATCGGATATTCCAATTCAAATTCCGCCGACAGATGTTAAATTCATGACTGTAAATAATCCAACTATAAATATCAATTGTGGTGCTTCAGTGTCTCCTCAAATTGTGGTAAAAAATGGAGGTTCAACAACAATAACAAGTGTAGCAGTAAATTACACTGTTGATGCAACTCCTTTTGTTTACAACTGGTCTGGAAGCATTGCCGCTTCTCAAAATCAAACAATAGATTTACCAGCAGTGACTACAACTAGAGGTGCTCACTCTTTAAATTTTACAGTGACTACAACTGGTGATGCGTATTCAGATAATAACACAGGAAGTACTTCATTTTACACAAATGATTTTGGTGTTTCTGGAGTTGTTAATCCATTTACAAATACAACTGACGAGTTAATTGTGATGTCTGAAGGAACTGGATGGGTGAGAGGAAACAGAACTTCAGGGTTATTAAACACTTCTGGAAATACGGCATATGTTACCAACACTTCTGGAAATTATGCAGATAACGTTAAAACTCACATCGTATCACAATGTTATAATTTAAGTAACATCACCAATCCAGTAATTAATTTCAAATTAGGCTTTGATACCGAATTAAACTGGGATATTGTTTACGTAGAATATAGTACTAATTTCGGAGCAACTTGGAATTTATTAGGAACGATGGGTGCAGGTTGGTATAACAGTAACCGAACACCATTAACTTCCGGAACAGATTGTAACAATTGCCCTGGCGGACAATGGACAGGTACAAATACAACTATGACCACTTATTCGTATCCATTAACCGCTTTAAACGCAGAAACTAATATTATTTTTAGAATCGTTTTTCACTCAGATGGTTCTGTAAATCAATTGGGTGCGAATGTAGATGATTTTGTAATTAATGGGGTTTTATCTGCTGAAAGTTTTGAAGTCAATCAAATTGCCGTATATCCAAATCCTTCAAGAGGAATTTTTAATATTGCTTTTGGAAACTTAAATCCAACAAAAATGGAAGTTTACGACATCACAGGTAAATTAATTCTTCAAAAAAATAAATTAGAAATAAGTGATAACCGAACTAATATCGACTTATCTAACGCTTCAAATGGTATTTATTTTATAAAGATTGCTACTGAAAATAACACCATTACCAAAAGAATTATCAAAAATTAAACACCTCATTTATAAAGGTTAAATTAAAGCCGTACTGTTAAAAAAACAAGACGGCTTTTTTTTATACATTTGTACTATGCAATTCTCTTATCCAAAAAACGAAAAACTTAAAAGTAAAAAAGCAATAGATCTCCTTTTTTCTAAAGGGAAATCTGTTTCAAAATATCCATTGCGTTTGGTTTATGTAGAAAATACAGATGAAAATAATTCAGAGAAAATCCTTTTCGGCGTTTCTGTTTCTAAAAAATATTTTAAAAAAGCAGTAGATCGAAATTATTTTAAAAGAGTATTGAGAGAATGTTACCGATTGAACCAAAATTTGTTAAAAGAAAAGCTTGAAAAACCTTACGCTTTCATGTTTTTTTATCAAACAAAAGAGAAACTTACCTACCAAGAAATTGAAGAAAAAACCATTCAATTATTTCAAAAATTTAACGAAACCGTTAAGTAAATTATAACTTTGGATTGGTTTTTGAAGATTTTAATTAAATTCGTAAAAAAATAAACAACTACTCATGAGCTTTTTAAATAAAAAAAAGATAATTATTCCAACTATTGTAGCTGGATTTTTATTCGTGGCAGTAAGTTTTCAAAATGATTTTTTTGCCTTAGCCAAACAAATTGAAATCTTTACAAGCGTTTATAAAACCGTTAATCAGAATTATGTTGACGAAACAAATGCTGGAAGTTTAATGGATGTTGCTATCAAAAGCATGCTGAATGAATTAGACCCATATACGGTTTACTTTGATGAACAAGATGTATTGAAATTTAAAATCAACAATACAGGAGAATATACTGGTATTGGCGCTATTATTACTCGTAAAGACGATAAAATTATTTTAAGAGAAGTCTATCAAAATATGCCAGCAGATAAAGCTGGTTTCAGAGCAGGTGATGTCATTACTCAAATAGGTGATGTGTCATTGAAAGATTTTAAAGATGATGCTTCTCAATTACTTAAAGGTGCAAAAAACACTAAAATTGACATAGTTTATTTTCGTCAAGGTGTGGAGAAAAAAGGGCAAATTGTTTTAGATGAGGTGGAAATTAAAGCTGTTCCTTATTTTAAACTTTTAGCCAACAACACGGGTTATATTGTTTTGCAAAAGTTTAATGAAAAAGCTTCATCAGAAACAAAGGCAGCTTTATTAAGTTTAAAAGAACAAGGTGCTACAAAAATAATCTTAGATTTAAGAGACAATCCTGGTGGATTATTACATGAAGCGGTAAATATTTGTAATTTATTCGTACCAAAAGACGAAATCATAACCACAACAAAATCTAAAAACACGACTCATAACCGTATTTACAAAACAACAAACACCCCAGTAGATACTGAAATTCCTTTAGCTATTATTGTGAACGATAGAAGTGCTTCTGCTTCTGAAATTGTTTCGGGTGCTTTGCAAGATTTAGATCGTGCCGTTATTGTTGGAAATAGAAGTTTCGGTAAAGGCTTAGTACAACGACCTTTTAATTTAACTTATGGAACACAAGTAAAAGTGACTATTTCTAAATATTACACACCTTCTGGAAGATGTATTCAGGCTACCAACTATAGCAAAAAAGACGCTAATGGAAAAGCGGTAAAAACAACTGAAAAAGAATACAATGCTTTTAAAACGAAAGGCGGAAGAACCGTTTATGATGGTGGTGGCGTTTTGCCAGATGTGGAAATTGCCGATATGAAAAAAAGTACTATTACTTTGAATATTGCCAATTCTGATGCAGTTTTTGAATTTGCAAATGTTTTATTTTACAGAAACCCAAATGCAAAAAGTGTTTCAAGTGTTTCTGATGCTGAGTTTAACGAGTTTAAAGCGTATTTGAAAAAAGAGAAAGTAGATATCAATCTGAATACCGATAAATCTTTAAAAAATCTTTTAGAAGCGGCTAAAAAAGATAATATAGAAGGCGATTTAACTACTGAAATTAAGCAACTTGAAACAGCCATTGAAAAATCTAAAGATAAAGAATTAGATAAAAACAAAGACGAAATAAAGCGTTTACTTTTACAAGAATTATTATTGAGATATGGTTATAGAACAGCGTTTTATGATTATGTTTCTACCAAATATACTGATGTTATAAAAGCACAACAAATTTTAAACAACCCAACCGAATATACTAAAATTTTAAAAAAATAAAATGACAT
>CAMLRV010000026.1 GCA_946482495.1 uncultured Flavobacteriia bacterium | reverse complement strand
GAAAATCCGTAAAAATAAAAAAACCCGACTCGTAAATAACAAGCCGGGCTTTCCATTGTTTAGATAGTTATAAAATCCTTAATCTACATTATCATGCAAGAAAGAATTGTTTGAACGTAATTGAATATCATCATTACTATCAATTCCTAATGACATGCGAGATTGATTATTTTGGTTTGGCATACTCGTTACATCTAATCCTTGACGACGAAAAGCTGGTTCTTTCTCTAAATCGTCAATTCGGTTTGGATTATTGAACTTGTGATTGAAACTTTTTAATTTATTTTTTCTTTCTTCAGCTCTAGATTTTAAGATTTCTTCGATAGACATTTCTACTGGAGAAACGGCATCAAAACTAAAGTTATTTTCAGAAGTTGTTGTTTCAGAAACAGTATGTTTAACGGTAAAGTTTACTTCTTCATCAATTGGTTCAGCCACTTGAGAAATAGTAGCAGCTGGTTCAAAAGCTTCTTCAATTTCTTCTTCTAAAGTGTATTTAATAATTCCTTCTTGACCTAATTCTGTCACAGGGAAAAATTGTACTGCTTCGTTTACTTTAATATCTTTTGTTTCTTCGCTTAATTCAAAAACAATAGTATTTTGATTGTTTTCCACTTCCGATTTCGTTTCGAATAAATCTAAAGAAAAATCAAAGTTTGGCGCTACCACAAATTCAGGATCAATTACTTCAATTTCTCTCACCGAGTTTGAAATAATTTCAAATTCTTGAATTGGTTGAACAGCTTCTACAACTGGTGGAGCAACTTGCGCAATTGGCTCAATATGTTGAATGGTTTGTGTTGGAACTTCCACTTTAAAAATTGGTTGCTCTACTACAGGCTTTTGAAATTCTGCTGAAACATTTTCAAAAAATACATCCAAATTTCTGATATAATCCGTAGTTGGAATTAAATCTGAAACTGGGTGTTGAATGACTTGCGGTTGTTCAACTTCGAAATCATTTAATTCGAAAACAATTTTTGTTTCTGCTTCAGCTACCACTTCCTTTGGCGCTTCAACTTCAAAAGTTACATTAGTTGCAATTGGCTCATTCACAGAAACACTTGGGGTTGTAACAGCACTTGGCGTTAAATTATGTTGTAATTTTTGCTCACCATCTAAAGAATGAATAATCTTTTGCGGTTCTGCATTGATAATTTCTTTTTGTTGTTCGATGTTAAATCCAGTTGCAATAACTGTTACCGAAATTGACTGCTCTAACTTTTCATCTTCACCAATACCCATGATGATATTAGCATTATGTCCAGCTTCGCTTTGAATGTATTCGTTAATTTCACTAATTTCATCGATAGTAATTTCATCTGATCCAAATGTGATAAGCAACAACACATTTTTAGCACCAGTAATTTTATTATCATTTAATAATGGAGAATCTAATGCAGATTGGATAGCAATTTTAGCTCTATCCGAACCTGAAGCAACAAAAGATCCCATAATAGCTGTTCCACTATCACTTAATACAGTTTTCGCATCTTTAAGGTCGATATTCATCGTTAAGTGATTGGTAATCACTTCCGCAATACCTTTTGAAGCTGTAGCTAACACTTCATCCGCTTTTGAGAAACCTGCTTTAAAACCAAGATTACCATATACTTCTCTTAATTTGTTATTATTGATAACAATTAAAGAATCTACTTGTTTTCTTAATCTTTCCACACCTTCCATGGCTTGGTCTGAACGATTTTTTCCTTCAAACTGAAATGGAATCGTAACAATACCTACTGTTAAAATCCCTCTTTCTTTAGCCAATTGCGCAATTACTGGCGCAGCACCAGTACCTGTACCACCACCCATTCCGGCAGTAATAAATACCATTTTAGTATTCGCATCAAGCATTTTTTCGATTTCCTCGATACTTTCTAAGGCAGCTTGTTGTCCGATTTCAGGTTTAGCACCCGCACCTAATCCTTCTGTAAGGTTTACCCCTAACTGAATTTTATTTGGCACAGGACTTGTTTGCAATGCCTGAGAATCAGTATTACAAACTACGAAATCTACTCCAATGATTCCTTGTTTAAACATGTGGTTAATGGCGTTGCTTCCTCCTCCTCCAACTCCAATAACTTTGATTACGTTTGATTGATTTTTTGGCAAATCAAATGTAATGTTTCCAAATTCGTTGTTGCTTTCCATATATTTGGCTTTTTTATTTTGTGTTATTTGCTACTAATAACACTTTATTCTACATTATCTAAAAACTCTTTAATTTTCCCTAACAGGTTATTAAAGTCGTATTTCTTCTTTCTCTCATGTGTTTCTTGCGAAACGGTTTGCGTGGGTTGTTTAGTTTCTTCTAGTACAATTTCTTCTTCAATACTATTGTTTTCAATGATAGGTTCTGGAGCAACTGGGATTTTTACTGGTTCTGGCACTTTCATTTCAACAAATGGTGTAGCGCTGTTTGTTTGATTTCTTAAACTTTCCATTACTAAACCAACTGAAGTAGCATAAAGCGGACTTGACAATTCTTCACTTGAATTTCCAGCTAAATGCTCATTTGGATAACCAATTCTAGTATCCATTCCAGTAATATATTCTACTAATTGTTTTATATGTTGTAGTTGCGAACCACCACCAGTTAAAACAATTCCTGCAATTAATTTCTTCTTTGGTTCATCGTGACCGTATAATTTAATTTCAGCGTATACTTGCTCAATAATTTCCACTACTCTTGCATGGATAATTTTTGATAAGTTTTTTAACGAAATTTCTTTTGGTTCACGACCTCTTAATCCAGGAATAGAAACAATTTCATTGTCTTTATTTTCTCCTGGCCAAGCTGACCCGAAACGTGTTTTTAATAATTCTGCTTGTTTTTCAATAATAGAACAACCTTCTTTAATATCTTCTGTAATTACATTTCCTCCGAATGGAATTACAGCAGTATGACGAATTACTCCATTTTTGAAAACCGCTAAATCTGTTGTACCACCACCTATATCGATTAATGCTACTCCTGCTTCTTTTTCTTCTTCACTTAAAACTGCATCGGCAGAAGCTAATGGTTCTAATGTTAAACCTGTTAATTCTAATCCTGCGTTTTTCACACAACGACCTAAATTTCTAATAGACGCCGCTTGTCCCACTACAATATGAAAACTAGATTCTACTCTAGCACCATACATTCCAATTGGTTCTAAAATTTCAGATTGTCCATCAATTTTAAATTCTTGTGGCAACGCATGAATAATTTCTTCCCCAGGAAGCATAGATAAATTTTGAACTTGACACGTTAATTGTTCAATATCGTATTCACCAATTACTTCTTCAGGGTTTTTTCTACTGATGTAATCACTGTGTTGAATACTACGAATGTGCTGTCCGGCAATACCAACTACCACATCATTAATTTTATAACCTGAGTTATTTTCTGCTTCTAAAATTGCTTGTTGAATAGACTGAATAGTTTGTGTAATATTATTTACTACACCTCTATGCACACCCAAACTTTTAGATTTCCCTACACCAAGGATTTCTAATTTCCCGTACTCATTTTTCTTGCCGATCATTGCTACAATCTTCGTTGTACCAATGTCTAATCCTACTGCAATACTTTCTTTGTTCATCATCTATTCTATTTTGAACACACTACTTGTTGTGTGAAAATTAAATTTATTGATTTGTACTTACCAATTAGCGAATCTTTCGATGCGTATTGATAAAAAGCTTTGTAATTTTTAAACTTTTTGTCAATTAAAATTGGTTTCCCAAAATTGATTTCGTAATCATATTCTCGTGGAAGCATTGTCATACTCCCATTTTTTTGAATTTTGATTGCAATGATGTTCTTTTTCAAGAAATCATCTTTTTCAATTGTTTTAAAAGTTTCAATGAAACCTTTTTTAAATTCTCCTTCAATATTTCCTTGAACAATAGGAACTCTTGACGAGAAATTGTTGGACAATTGAAACACACTGCCATTTTTATCTACATAAAAATTTCGGTTATTATTAACAACTCTTGCGATCGGGGACTTTTGCAAAACTTTCGTCATTAATACTCCGTCTTCAGAGGTATACACCTCGGCGTTTTCAATAAATGGTTGTCTTTTCAAGACACTTTCCAAATCTTTCAAATCTACTTTTTCTTTTTGGATTGCAAAAGTGCCTCCCAATTTTTGTATTAACAAGTTATTAACCATTTCGTTTGTTAAAAACATTTTGTTATCGCCCTGAAATTCAACTTGCACCTTGCTTATCTTCCTTTGTTGATTTCTGTTTTGCGTAAATGAAAACAAAAAAATCACTAAGAAAAGCATCAATACTAGACGAATATTTTGCCAACTAAACTTTTTCATTCAGTATTTTCTTTATGTCTTTTACCATTTCTCCAATATCACCTGCGCCAATTGTTACAAACACATTTGCATCTGAATTTGCAAAACTGATTAACAACTCTTCTTTTGTTACTAAACGTTTGTTTTTATTTTCAATTTTATTTAATAACCAAGTTGAATTCACACCTTCCATTGGCAACTCGCGTGCTGGATAAATTTCCAGCAAAAGTATTTCATCAAATTGTGCTAAACTTTCTGCAAAACCATCAATAAAATCTTTTGTTCTACTGAATAAATGTGGTTGAAAACAAGCGATAATTTTTTTATTCGGATACAATTCACGAACCGCTTGATGCACTGCATTAATTTCAGTTGGATGATGCGCATAATCATCAATATATACTAATTTTTCTTCTCTAATTTGAAAAGAAAAGCGTCTTCTCACACCTTTGAAAGATGCTAGCGCCTTACTGATTTTCTCATTTTCCACACCATATGATTTCGCCATTGCAAAAGCCAATAACGCATTTGTTAAATTATGATGTCCTGGTAATCCGAATTTCACATTTTGAATCAATTCCTCTTTCGTTTTTACATCAAAAACATAAAAACCATTTTCAATACGGATATTTTGAGCTACGTAATCTGCACCAACATTCACCGCAATAGTATTTCCTTCTAATGGCAAACCTTTAATAATGAATAAATTATCAGAAGGAACTTTATATGCAAATTCTCTAAAAGATGCTTCAATTGCTGCTGCATCTCCATAAATATCTAAATGGTCAGCATCCATAGAAGTTACACACGATAAATTTGGGTGTAAGTGCAAAAATGATCTATCGAATTCATCGGCTTCCACTACCGTAACCGTTTTTCCAGAGCCAATTAAATTCGTATTGTAACCTTCTACAATTCCACCTAAAAAAGCCGTAACATCTACACCACTTTCATATAAAACATGTCCTAAAATACTTGAAGTTGTAGTTTTTCCGTGAGTCCCAGCAACCGCAAAGCAAAACGTATCTTTAGTTATAATACCTAATACTTCTGCACGTTTTTTTACTGTAAAACCTTCGTTTAAGAAATAATTCCATTCCGCATGATTTTTGGGAACAGCTGGTGTGATTACCACCAAAGTATTTTCCGTATTTTTAAAACTATTGTCAATTAAATTCACATCATCTTCAAAATGAATTTGAATACCATTTTCTTGCAATTCGTTAGTTAATTGCGTTGGTGTTTTATCGTATCCTGCTACATTTTTCCCAATGAATTGAAAATAGCGTGCTAAAGCACTCATTCCGATTCCTCCGATTCCGATAAAATAAACGTTATGTATTTGATTTAAATTCATTTAAAGTTCAATTTCAAGTTCAAAATTCAAGTTCAATACCACTTAAAATTCAAACTTATTTAAAAATTCATTTTTAGTGAGCTTGTTTTTTGAACTTGCTCTTAATTTTTATTTTATTAACTTCTTAATCTCTTCAACAATATCTTTTGTAGCGTTTGGCAAGGCTAACTTTTTGATGTTTTCAGAAAGACTTTCTAACTTTCCTTTGTCTTTTACTAATGCTTCAAAAACTAAATTAAATTCGGCTTCTAAATCTGTTTCTTTAATCATAATTGCACCACCTTTATCTACAATTGCTTTCGCATTTTTCGTTTGATGATCTTCAGAAACGTTTGGCGAAGGAATAAAAATAGTAGGCGTTCCAACGATACATAATTCAGAAACAGAAGATGCTCCAGAGCGAGAAATTACAATATCTGCCGCAGCGTAAACCAAATCCATTCTATCAATAAAAGCCGTTACTTGAACATTTCCTTTATTGTTATGTTTTGAATAATCGATTAAATAGTGCTTTCCACATTGCCAGATGATTTGAAAACCTAGTCCTAATAAGAAATCTAAATCTTTTTCAATTAATTGATTTAGTCTTCTGGCACCTAAACTTCCACCTAAAATTAATAGTGTTTTTTTATTGGCATCTAACTTGAAATATGAAATTGCTTCGTCTTTTTTACTCGACACATCAATTAAATCTTGACGAACAGGATTTCCCGTAAAATGCATTCTATCTTTTGGAAAAAAACGTTCTAAATTTTCATAGGCCACACAAATTGCATCTGCTTTTTTGGCTAGTAATTTATTTGTGATCCCTGGAAATGAATTTTGTTCCTGAATAACTGTTGGAATATTTAACATGGAAGCTACTTTTAGCACGGCTCCACTAGCAAAACCACCTGTTCCAATCACAACATCTGGTTTAAATTTTCTTAAAATTGAATAGGATTTAAATAAACTTGACAATAATTTGATAGGAAACATTGCATTGTGAAGCGTTAGTTTTCGGTGTAAACCAGAAATCCAAAGCCCTTCAATTTTGTAACCTGCGTGAGGAACTTTTTGCATTTCCATTTTATCTTTGGCACCTACAAATAAAAATTCAGCCTCAGGAAATTGCGCCTTTAATTCGTTTGCAATAGAAATTGCTGGATAAATATGTCCACCAGTTCCACCTCCGCTAATAATAAAACGTTTTTTCATTACTATCACTTTTTATTTAAAATAGCATTCATTGGATTTTGTCCGTTTACTAAACTATCGCTGTCATTATCCAATTCATTTTCTTGCTTTAAAGATTCACGAATAGAATATTTCATATCATTTACTTTTTGTTCTTCTTCTGAAATTGGTTCAGAATCATTTTCTGCTTGCATTACAGAAACTTCTCTATCAATAATTCGTTGTAAAGCAGCTTCTCTATCTTGAAAATCTTTTAAATCGGCAGCAATTTCATCTTCTCTTTTCGTCACACTTAAAATAATTCCTAACGACAAACACGTCATCCAAATTGAAGTTCCACCGCTACTAATTAATGGCAAAGGCTGACCTGTTACAGGTAATAATTCTACCGCAACTCCCATATTAATAAGAGCTTGAATTATTATCGGAAAACCAAGTCCGATAATGAGTAATTTTCCAAATAAATTATTCGTTTTATTTGCTCTGATTAAAAACCTAAAGAATAACAACATATAAAAGAACACCAAAAGGTATCCACCAATTAGACCATACTCTTCAATGATAATGGCAAAAATGAAATCGGATGAGGATTGAGGTAAGAAGTTTTTCTGAATACTTTTTCCTGGTCCCACTCCGTTTATCTTCCCAACTGCTATGGCAATTTTGGCATTTTCAATTTGATATTTATCTTCATCTGGTTTGTCTGTGGCAAAATTCTCAACCCTAGCCACCCAAGTATTTACACGACTAAATACTTTTTGTTCTGGAAATGCTTTAGCCAATAAAAAGAATAACGCCAACATTGCCACTCCACTTGCTAAAATAACCGCTAAATACTTTAATGGATATTGTCCGATATACAACAACATACAAACCATGGCAAACATTAGAGCTGTTGTGGAAAAATTGGATGGTAAAACGAAAATTAATACCGAACCAACAGGTAACCAAATTTGTAAGAATGAATCTTTAAAGTCGTATTTTGTTTCACTTAACTTTGACAAAGTTCTGGCCACATACACCATCAAAATTGTAAATGCTAACGTTGAAGTTTGAATTGACAAATTGATAAATGGAATAGTTAACCAGCGACTAGCATTGGCACCACCAATTGTTTTTCCTTGTAAAAGAGTAAAAATTAAGGCCGGAATAATTACTATCATTCCGAAAATGGAATATTTTTTAAATTTTTCGAAATGCAATTTATGAACAAAATATACGATCACCATTCCGATTCCAAGATGTACTAAATGTTTGATTAAAATCCCAAAAGTTGTACCGCCCGTTCCTACAGTATGTACCAAGTTTGTACTGGCACTATATACAGGTAAGAAAGACACTATGGCCAACAGAAAAATTACTGCCCATATGGTTTTATCTCCTTTTAAAAATTTTAATTTATTCATCTTATTTCTGTTTGACTTTTGACGTCAAGTTTCTTATAAATTCTGTACTGCTAGTTTGAATTGGCGACCTCTGTCTTCGTAATTTTCGAATAAATCGAAACTCGCACAAGCTGGAGAAAGCAAAACAGTATCACCTTTTTCGGCCATTTTGTTTGCAATTTTAACTGCCTCAGACATAGAAGTTGTTTCCACGAACATATCTACAATTCCTTCAAACTTTTCTGCTAATTTTTTATTATCCACTCCTAAACAAATAATCCCTTTTACTTTTTCACGAACCAATGCCATTAATTCGTCGTAATCATTTCCTTTATCTACTCCTCCAACAATCCAAACAGTTGGTGTGGTCATACTATCTAAAGCAAAAAATGTTGCATTTACATTTGTTGCTTTTGAATCGTTGATATACTGAACGTTATTAATTTTTAATACTTTCTCTAATCTGTGCTCAGCGCCTTGAAAATTAGACAAGCTTTCTTTAATTGTTGCTTTTCTAATGTTCATTAATTGTGCAACTGTAGCTGCTGCCATAGCGTTCTTAACGTTATGTTTTCCTTCTAAAGCAAGTTGATTGATTGGCATAATAAAATTTTCTTCGTTTAGGTTGATATTGATTTCGTTGTTTTCTGTAATACTTCCGCCTTCTTTTAATTTCTTCGTTAAAGAAAAAGGCACTTTGTTTGCTTTTATTTTATGATTGGTTAACCAATTTGATATTGCTTCATCGTCGTTATCATAAATTAGATAATCGTCTTCGTTTTGATTCATTGTAATTCGGAACTTAGAATCGATATATAAATTGTAATCGTAATTGTATCTATCTAAATGATCCGGGCTGATATTGGTGATTATGGCAATATCTGGTTTGTAATTAATGATTCCATCTAATTGAAAACTACTTAGTTCTAGCACAAAACAATCGTGTTTATTTTCGGCCACTTGCCAGGCAAAACTTTTTCCGATGTTTCCAGCTAATCCCACATTTAAACCACCTTGTTTCAGCAAATGATAGGTTAATAATGTAGTGGTTGTTTTCCCATTACTTCCCGTAATTCCGATTGTAATTGCCTTGGTAAATGGAGCTGCAAATTCAATTTCAGAAATCACTGGAACTTTCATTTCCAACAGTTTTTTTACGATTGGTGATTTCTCAGGAATTCCTGGGCTTTTCATTACTACATCGGCATTCAGAATTAATTCTTCCGTATGCTTTTCATCTTCCCATTCAATTTTATTAATTGTAAGAACTTCTTTATAATTCTCTTTAATTTTTCCAAAATCGGACACAAAAACATCGTATCCCTGTTTTTTTCCTAGGATAGCGGTTCCAACGCCACTTTCTCCTCCGCCTAATACAACTAATCTCATTTACTATTTACGATTTACGATTAATGATTTACGATTAATAATTTACGATTAATGATTTTCATTAACGTAGTTTTAATGACACTAGTGAAAAAATTGCCAAAATGATGGCCACAATCCAGAAACGCGTTACGATTTTACTTTCGTGATACCCTTTTTTCTGATAATGGTGATGCAATGGCGACATTAAGAAAATACGACGACCTTCGCCAAATTTCTTTTTTGTATATTTAAAATAAGCGACTTGTAGAACCACTGAGAAGTTTTCCGCTAAGAAAATTCCACACAATACTGGGATCATTAATTCTTTACGAACCGCGATTGCGATTACTGCGATAATCCCACCAATAGTTAAACTTCCCGTATCACCCATAAAAACAGTTGCTGGATACGTATTGTACCATAAAAACCCAATTAATGCTCCCACAAAAGCAGCAATATAAATGGTCATTTCACCAGAATTTGGGATGTACATAATATTCAGGTAATTAGAGAAAATAATATTACCTGATACAAAAGTGAAAATACCTAAAACTAAAACTGAGATAGCTGAAGTTCCTGCTGCTAAGCCATCAATTCCATCAGTTAGATTGGCACCATTAGAAACAGCTGTGATAATAAAAATAACTACTGGAATAAAAATTAACCAAGCCCATTTTTGATAATCATCACCCATAAATGACAAGATTTCAGCATAATCGAAAGTGTTATCTTTCACGAACGGAATGGTTGTTTCCATTGATTTTACTTCTGGAGAAGTAGTTTTAATAACCGTTTCGATTCCTTGTTTTTTTAGCACCACATCATCTTTAATTGTTACACCAGGATGAAAATATAATGTTGCACCAACAATAATCCCTAAACCAATTTGCCCAATTACTTTAAAACGACCTTTTAAACCCTCTTTATCTTTTTTGAAAACTTTAATATAATCATCTAAAAAACCGATGCTCCCCATCCAAACTGTTGTTACCAAAAGCAAAATGATATAAATATTGTCTAGCTTTGCCAATAATAACACGGGAACTAATGTTGACAAAATAATAATTATTCCACCCATAGTTGGTGTTCCGGCTTTTTGTACTTGACCATCTAAACCTAATTCACGAACCGTTTCACCGACCTGTTTATTGCGTAAATAAGCAATAATTCTTTTACCATAAATTGTTGAAATTAACAACGATAAAATCACAGCCATACCTGAACGGAATGTGATGTATTGAAACAAACCTGCTCCTGGCAAATTGTACGCTTCGTCTAAGTATTTAAAGATGTAGTATAACATATTTTTGGTTTATTTGGTTTTCGTTTATTTGTTTAATAAGCTACTTGTTTCTATAGTTTATAGTTCAAAAAAACTTTTACTTTTTACTTTTTACTTTATTTCTCTAATTGTTTTAATAATTCTTGAACAATTTGCATGTCATCAAAATCATGACGCACTCCGTTAATTTCCTGATACGTTTCATGACCTTTTCCAGCAATCAAAATAATATCACCAGAATTTGCCATTTGACAAGCCGTTTTTATCGCTTGTTTTCGATCTAGAATAGACATTGTTTTTTTAAAATTCTGACCTTCCACACCCGCTTCCATTTCTTCAATAATTGTTTGTGGATCTTCTGTACGTGGATTATCAGCCGTAAAAATGGCTTTATCACTTAATTGCGATGCAATGTTTGCCATAATTGGTCTTTTCGTTTTATCTCTATCTCCACCACAACCCACAATTGTAATTAATTGCTCGTTTTTCGTTCGAATGTCTTCAATAGTTTTTAACACATTTTCCAATGCATCTGGTGTGTGAGCATAATCTACAATGGCAGTAATTTTAGAATTCGAAATGATAAATTGAAAACGTCCTGAAACACTTTCTAATTCCGATAATAAGCGTAAAGCTTCATTACTTTCAATTCCTAATTCTAAAGCAACTCCATAAATCGCTAATAAATTATAGGCGTTGAAAGAACCAATTAATTTCGTCCACACCTCATCATTATTAATCTTTAAAACTAATCCTGACAACTGATTTTCTAAAACTTGTGCTTTAAAATCGGCGTAGGTTTTAAGTGCATACGTTCTTTTTCTTGCCGCTGTATTTTGAAGCATCACACTTCCATTTTTATCATCTACATTTGTAATTGCAAAAGCTGATTTTGGTAAATTATCGAAAAACGATTTTTTCACATCTCTATATTCGGCAAACGTATCGTGGTAATCTAAATGATCGTGAGATAAATTAGTAAACACACCACCTTCAAAATGTAAAGATTCAGAGCGTTTTTGGTGAATTCCGTGAGACGAAACTTCCATAAAACAGAATTCGCAACCCACTTCCACCATTTCATCTAAATAGTGATTGATAGTTAAAGAATCTGGCGTGGTATGAGTGGCTTTGTATTCTACATCATCAACCATAATTTTAACAGTTGAAAGCAAACCTACTTTATAACCTGCTTTTTTGAACATTTGGTATAATAACGAAGCAATTGTTGTTTTGCCGTTTGTTCCTGTAATTCCAACTAATTTTAATTTTTGAGATGGATTATCGTAATAATTCGCAGCTAAATAAGATAAAGCTTGATTCGAATTTTGAACTTTTACGTAAGTAATATTTTCTAACAAAGTTGCAGGTAAATCTTCACAAACCACAACTGCAGCTCCTAATGAAATTGCTTTATCAATAAATTGATGTCCATCTGAAAGCGAACCTTTTATCGCCACGAAAATATCGTTATTTGAAACTTTTCTTGAATCAAACTCAATTTTCTCGATAGATAAATCGGTTGAACCATGAACCGCTTCAATAGTAACTTTATATAATATGTCTTTTAGTATCCTCACTACAATTCTAATGTTATGGTTTGGTTTTTCTTAAATACTTCACCCGGATTAATAGATTGTTTTTTCACTTTTCCAACTCCAGTAAACTTCACTTTAAATCCTAAATTTTCTAATAAAGCTACCGCATCCATGCCTGCCATTCCTTTTACATTTGGAACTTTATTAGTATTTCCTTGTGATTTCTTTTCATAATCGGCATACAAAACATCTTGCTTAGCGTTTTTCAATTTGACGCTTTTAAACTTATTCGTATTAGGCACATCCGTAAATATTTTTTGAGCGATTCTTTTGAAAACTGGACCAGCCACATCAGCTCCGTAATAATTATTATTAGATGTATTTGGCTTATGTACCACCACAATGCAAGAATATTTCGGGTTATCTGCAGGGAAATAACCTACAAATGAAGATGCATAATATTTCTCAGAACCGCCATTTACAGCATAGTTCATTGCAGCAGTTCCTGTTTTACCTGCCATAGAAAAATCTTTAGAATATAATTTGGCTGCTGTTCCTTTTTTTACCACATTTTCTAAAACCGCTTTAACTTTAGCTAGAGTTTCATCGGAACACATTTTTTCGTTAATGACTTCGGTTTCAATTTTTTTAATGGTTTTACTCCATTCTTTAATTTCTTTTACGAAAATAGGTTTAATCATTTTTCCATCATTCGCAATTCCGTTATAAACGGTTAATGTTTGCAAAGGCGTCATAGAAACTCCATAACCATAAGCCATCCAAGGTAGTGAAAGTGCATTCCACTTTTTTGTTCCAGGTTGTGGGATATAAGATTTGGCTTCTCCTAAAAGCTGAATTCCGATTGGTTTGTTCAATCCATAACTATTTAATCTGTCTGTAAATTGTTTTGGATTGTTTTTATAATTTTCTTGAACAGCTTGAACTAAAACAGTGTTCGATGATACTTCAAAACCACGTGCTAAAGAAATAGTTCCATATCCACCTTCATGAGAATCCTTTACTTTTTTGTTTTTGATAGTGATAATTCCACCATTAGTATTGTACACTTTTGAAGTATCAATTTTTTTATCGTCTAAAAGAGCAATTAAATCAAGCAATTTGAAAGTTGAACCCGGTTCATGTGATTCGGCAACAGCATAATTTTGCGTTTCGAAATACGAACCATCTTCTGCTCTTCCTAAATTTGAAATCGCTTTTACTTCTCCCGTTTTCGTTTCCATAACTACTACACAACCGTGGTCTGCTTCGTATAATTCTAATTGTTTCAATAAAGCGTGGTGAGCAATATCTTGAATAAACACATCTATAGTTGAAATGATATCGTAACCATCTACTGGATCCAATTCATTTACATCTGAAATTGGTTTCCATTGATTTTTGGCGATTTTTTGCATCCAATGATGCCCGTTAGTCCCATTTAAATATTTACGAAAAGCGTATTCCAGCCCTTTTCCTTGATTGCCATCACGTTCGTATCCAATGGTTCTGTTTGCAATTAATCCGACAGGATGTTTACGAACGGTTTGTTGCTCTGTAATAATTCCGCCTTTATTCGCACCTAATTTGAACAATGGAAATTTTTTCACACGCATGTAATCGGTGAAGCTCAATTTTCTTGCAATAAAACAATATCTATTTTTTGTATTTCTTGCTTTTCTTAAATCTTTTTGAAATTCACCAGAAGTTTTTCCCAATAGACGTGCTAATGAATCTGAAAGTGCCACATAATTTTTTTCAAAATTTTCATCGGAAGGAGCTACTGCATCAAAACGTACGGTATATTCTGGAATAGATGTTGCTAACAAACTTCCGTCAGACGAATAAATATTGCCTTTATTAGCAGGAATTTCAAAGTTTTTAACGGTACGTTGTTTGGCTAAATTTCTGTAATAATCACCACCAATCCATTGGATATTGAAAAGCTTCACTGCAATGGCAAGAGAAAACGCAAAAACACAGACTACCACAAAAGTGAGTCTGTATGAAATGATATTATCTTTTTTTACTGCCATATTTTCAACTTATCAAAAAAGCCTTTTTCTTCTGGTTTGCGTATTACTATTTTTTTTGGTGGTACCGATGAAGGTAAAATTTGTCGGATTTCCATCTTTTTAGAGATAGTAGATTCCATTTTGAGCTTCATTAACTCGGAACGTGTATCCACAAATTTGGAACGTAACTCTTTTACTTCATTGGTTAAACTTGTGATTTTATAATTTTTTTCGTCGTAATTATGATTAAAATAAATCATCAACATAGCTAATGAAAACAAGAAAATGATGAATTTCCAAGTTTTAAGCGCATCATCATCAATTAAGAATTTCGCTTTTAAAAGACTATATATACTACTTTCTTTCGCCATTATTTTTTCTCAGCTACACGTAATTTTGCACTTCTTGCACGATTATTGATTTCAATTTCTTCAGCTGAAGGCACAATTAGTTTTTCTATAATCTTAAAAGGCACTTCATAATTCCCAAAGAAATCACGCTCAGGCTCTCCTTCAAACATTCCGTTTCTAATGAATCTTTTTACCAATCTATCTTCTAAAGAATGGTAAGAAATCACACTTAGTCTTCCGCCAGACACTAATAATTCTTCCGTTTGCGTTAAAAATTCTTTCAGCACTTCAATTTCTTGATTCACTTCAATACGAATTGCTTGATAAATTTGTGCCAAAATTTTATTCGCTTTGTGACCCGGTAAAAATCTTGACAACACTTCTTTTAACTGTTCTGTATTTTTGATTTTTTTATCGCCTCTAGCTGACACAATCACACTAGCCATCGCGCCTCCATTTTTCAATTCTCCGAATTCTACAAAAACGCGTTTTAAATCTTTCTCATCATATTCATTCACCACTTCATAAGCTGAAAGTGCGTCATTTTGATTCATTCGCATATCTAAAGCACCATCAAAACGAGTCGAGAAACCTCTATCAGCTACATCAAATTGATGAGATGAAACTCCGAAATCGCCTAAAATTCCATCCACTTGTTTCACACCATGAAAACGCAAAAATCTTTTGATGTATCTGAAATTTTCATTAATTAACACAAATCTTTCGTCATCAATAACATTTTCTAAGGCGTCTGTATCCTGATCAAAACCAAACAATTTCCCATTTGGCCCTAAGCGTTTCATAATTTCTCTAGAATGTCCACCTCCACCGAAAGTTACATCCACATATATTCCGTCTGGCTTAATATTTAAACCATCTACCGTTTCTTTTAAAAGTACAGGATTATGATATTCCATCTTCGTCTTCATTTTGATTACCCATAACTTCTTCCGCTAAATCTGCAAAATCAACCATTGCACTATCTAAAGCTGATTCGTATAAATTTTTGTCCCAAATTTCAATAATTGAAACAGCTGACGACAATACAATATCCTTATCAATTTTAGAAAA
>CAMLRV010000025.1 GCA_946482495.1 uncultured Flavobacteriia bacterium | reverse complement strand
TGGATATCTGCTTTCTTCTTTTCTATTACAAGAAGAAAAAAACAAAACAATGAAGATGTATTTTAATAATTTCATTTTAAAACAATAACGAGATAAAATCAAAAAAAGTATAATCTAAAAATCGGGTTCCCAAAAGTGTTTTTTGAAGTCTATTATTTGATTGTCAACCACTTTGATTCCTTCGCTTTCAAGCAATTGTTGCATTAAGTTGGTGCCTTCAAAATGATGTTTCCCTGTAAGAAGTCCTAAACGATTTACAACGCGATGTGCAGGAACATCATCACGACCATGACAAGCGTTCATCGCCCAACCTACCATTCGAGCAGAGCGACCTGCGCCAATTGCCTTAGCAATAGCACCATAAGAAGTGACTTTCCCATAAGGAATTTGGCGAGCTACTTCGTATACACGTTCGAAAAAATTTTCGTCTTTTATCTTCAAGTTTATTTATTCAAATTATAAATCGTGAAAACAGCAATTAAACACGTAATAATCGCAATGATAAAATTAATGTTTTTAATGAAAAACGTGACTTTATGTTTAATTTTTCTAAACAAAAACGCATAACCTAAAAACACGATAAATGTTCCTAATGTTGTACCAATTACAAAAGCTAATCCGACTAAATTTGTAAAGAAATCTTCGATAAATTCAGATAAATACAAACTCACAAACGCATAATACGGAATTGGAAATACATTTAATCCTGAAATAAAAATACCATGCAAAAAAGGTTTCAATTTACTTTTGGTAGATTTTTTCTTAATTTCTTCTTTAGAATCAAGAATATTTTGAATTCCTTTCCCTAAAAAAAAGATCGTTAAAAGTATGAAAACTACACTTCCTACTAATTTTAAATTTTGCATCACTTGTTGGTGACTCTCTAAAAAAGTAGCAAAATAAAATGCTAAAATACACTGCACAAAAACCACTAAAATGGCTCCATTAATAAATTTTCTAGCCTTTTTTATGGATTTTTTAGCGCTATAATTCGCCACTGTCATGTTTACAATTCCGGGTGGTGATACGCCCACAAATGAAAACAAAACTGCAAAAGCAAAAGCAAAAAGTACCGACAAACTATTTAATTTTAAATTGGATGTAAGTTATGTTTTTATTTATTTCTAAATACTGACTTTCGTAAAAAGTTTGAATACTCGTTACTTCTTCAGGTGCTCCAGCGTTATTATACACGTTATGGTTGGCATATAAAACTTCATGACCTTCACCGTGTAATAAACCTAGCGTATAGCCATGCATAAATTCACTATCTGTTTTTAAATGCATTAATCCATCTGGTTTCAAGATTTTTTTATAATTCTGAAGAAACTGAGAATTAGTCATACGATGTTTCGTACGCTTATATTTAATTTGTGGATCTGGAAAAGTAATCCAAATTTCATCAACTTCATTTTCGTTAAAGCAATGTGTAATTAATTCGATTTGTGTACGTAAAAATCCAACATTAGTCATACCGTTTTCCGTTGCAGTTTTAGCACCACGCCAAAAACGAGCACCTTTGATGTCAACACCAATAAAGTTTTTATTTGGGAATCTTTCTGCTAATCCGACTGAATATTCGCCTTTTCCGCAACCTAATTCTAATACAATTGGGTTATTATTTTTAAAGAAATCGCTATTCCACTTCCCTTTTAACGCTAAACTACCACTTACTACTTCTTCTCTAGTTGGCTGAATTACATTCGAGAACGTTTCGTTTTCGTTAAATCTTTTTAATTTATTCTTACTTCCCACTTCAATTAATTTTATAATGCAAAAGTATAAAATTAAAGTTTCTATCTTTGCAAAAAACAAATTCAATTATTTTCTTTCCCCAATAACGAAAATAACTTTTCAATTATGCAACAATCTACAAAAATACTTGTAGCTCCTTTAAATTGGGGTTTAGGACACGCATCTCGTTGTATTCCAATAATCTATGCGCTAAAAGAAAATAATTTTACACCTATAATTGCCAGTGATGGTGCCTCTTTAGATTTATTAAAAAAAGAATTTCCTACTGATATCTTTGAAACCTTACCAGAATATAATATTCAGTATTCGGAAAGAGGAGAAAATTTCAAGTTTAAAATTTTTAAGCAACTTCCAAAGTTATTTTTTGCGATTCGAAAAGAAAAAAAAGTACTAGAAAAAATAATTCAAAAACACAACATTTCTGGAATCATTTCAGATAATAGAATGGGGATTTTTTCAGCTAAAATTCCATCTGTTTACATTACACATCAAATCAATGTACTATCGGGAAATACGAGTTGGATTTCCAGTAAGTTTCATCAACATTTTATTAAAAAATATATGGAATGTTGGGTTCCAGATGTAGAAGAAGGTATTAACTTAAGTGGAAAATTAAGCCATGAAAATTCGGATTTAAAAAACATCAATTTCATTGGGCCGTTAACTCGATTTAAAAGAAGAAATTTACCGAAAAAGAATGATTTAATTGTCATTTTATCAGGCCCAGAACCGCAACGTAGTTTATTGGAAGAAAAAATAACACAAGAGCTTTTAGCATTTAAAGGTTCTGTACTTTTTGTAAAAGGATTGGTGGAAAAAGAACAAAAAATTACAACTCAAAACCATTTCACGTTTTATAATTATATGGAAGCGGAAGAATTGGAAATTGCCATTCAGGAAAGTGAATACATCATTTGTCGTTCGGGTTATTCTTCAATAATGGATTTGGCTTTTTTGAGTGCGAAAGCATTTTTAATTCCAACACCAGGACAATTTGAGCAAGAATATTTAGCTAAAAAACTAAAGAAAGAAGGAAGTGTACCAAGTTGTGCCCAACATAAATTTACTTTAGATAAATTACAAAAAATTGATATTTATACAGGTTTTAGAACCTATAATTACAACCAAAATTGGCCCGAATTATTTACTTGTTTTCAAGGTAAATGAAAACTCTGATCCTTTTTGATACGTACTTTGCACGAAGATTTTTTCGTTATGGGCTTCAATAATGTGTTTCACAATAGCTAATCCTAAACCAGAACCACCTTCTTCTCTTGAACCACTTTTGTTGATTCTGAAAAAGCGTTCAAAAATTCGAGATAAATGTTGTTGTTCAATTCCTTCACCATTATCCTGAATACGAACCAACACTTTATTTTTATTGATTTTTTCGATACAAACTTCTGTTGTTCCGTTTTCTTTTCCGTATTTGATAGAATTCATGACCAAATTCGTTAATACTTGCTGAATTTTATCTTTATCGGCGTAAACATTAATAGGCGAAACATATTTTTCATCAAACATTAGAATAATATTCTTCGCATCTGCTTTCATTTCCAATAAATCAAAAACATTTTGAATTTCGGTCACGATGTTAAATTTGGTCACATCTAAGTTCAAATCGCCAACTTCAAATTTAGAAATCATATCTAAATCTTGTACAATATGAATCAATCTTTCCACACCTATAGAAGCGCGTTCGATATATTTCACTCGTAATGCTTTGTCTTTTATAGCGCCACCTTCAATCAGTGTATCCAAATAACCTTGAACCGTAAACAAAGGTGTTTTTAGTTCATGAGAAACATTACCAAGAAATTCTCTTCTATATTCTTCACGAATATTTAACGACTCAATTTCAATTTTTTTCTCTTTGGCAAAGTTGCGAATATCGTTTGTTAAAGAAGTAACATCGGTAGTTACCGTTTTATTTTTTAAAGAAGTAGCATCTAAAATAGATACCTCATCATATAGTTTTTTAATGCGTTTGTAGATAAAAACCTCAACGCGATACTGAATTAAGAAAAAACTAAATATGAATAAAGTGATTGGAAAAGCAAATAATACAAATCCATTAATAGGTTGAAAAAAGTAATGATAAATCAACAAGCTACATACAACAAATAAGGATATGTAAATTGAAGATTTAAAGGCAAACTTATAAGATTTATTAAAGTTAATCGCCATTTAATTCTATTTTGTAACCCACACCTTTAATGGTTTTAAAAACATCTTCATCAATTTTTTCACGAAGTTTTCTAATGTGAACATCAATAGTTCTACCGCCAACAATGACTTCATTACCCCAAACTTTGTCTAAAATTTCAGTTCTAGTAAATACTTTTCCAGGTTTGGTTGCTAACAAATATAATAATTCGAATTCTTTTCTTGGTAAAACTATAGTTTGCCCGTCTTTAATTATTTTATATTCTTCACGATTAATTAATAAATTACCTAAAATTAAGGTTTCAGAACTTTCTGATTCTTCTTCTTTTAATCTACGAAGTAAACCTTTCACTTTACTTACCAATAACTTTGGCTTAATTGGTTTAGCTATATAATCATCGGCACCCACTTCAAAACCTGCTACTTGAGAATAATCTTCATTTCTTGCGGTTAAGAAAGTGATGATAGTATCTTTTAATTCCGGAATTTCTCTGATTTTTTCACACGCTTCCATCCCGTCCATTTCTGGCATCATCACATCCATAATAATCAAATGTGGCTTTACTTTTTGGGCTTGTTTTACTGCATCTTTACCATTTTCAGCTTTGAAAATCTGGTATCCAGCTTGCTCCAAATTGTAACCGACAATCTCTAAAATATCCGGTTCGTCATCAACTAATAATATCTTAATGTCTCTTTTCTTCATATTAAATATAAAAGTAATTATTTTTTGTAAAATTATATATAAAAACCACAAATAAAACGAGTTTACAATTATTTAATGTCTTAACGATAACTTAACAATCTATGAACTTACTAATAACTTGGTAGTAACATTTGCGTAATTTACTTGGTTCTATTTTTGCCAAAAAAATAAACACAACCACAATGAAATTAAAATTTCTATTTTTCGGATTATTATTTACGATAATCTCTTTCGGACAAAACTCTGCTAAAATTAGTGGAATTATTACAGATAAAGATAGTAAACAACCTGTAAGTTTTGTTTCCGTATCATTAAAAGGTTTAATGACCAATGTAGAATCTGACGTGAATGGTAATTATGAAATTACTATGAAACCTGGAAACTATACATTAGTGTATGCATTTATTGGTTACAAAACTTTTGAAAAACAAGTTACCGTTTCTGAGAATGAAACTTTAAACTTAAATGTAGCATTACAAGAAAATTCAAATAGTATTGAAGGAATTGTAATTACGGGTACAGCAAATAAAACTAAAGAAACTGCTTTATTAAAAGAACAACAAAAAGCGGTTGAAATTAAACAAAGTATTGGGGCTCAAGAAATGTCAAGAAAAGGAATTGGTAATGTGGAAGCTGGTTTAGCTAAAGTTACTGGTATTTCTAAAGCAGAGTCGAGAGGATTATTTGTTAGAGGATTAGAGAACCGTTACAACAACTTATTAATTAACGATTTACAAGTTCCTTCAAACAGTCCGTTTAAAAAAATCATCCCTTTAGATTTATTTCCTACTGATATTGTTGGTGTTTTAAGTGTGTATAAAACTTTTAATCCAAATATTCCTGGAGATTTTGCTGGAGCAACAATTAATGTTGAAACGTCAGAAGCACAAGCTGCTCAAACCAAATTAACAGTTGGTTTTGGATATGTGACTCAAAATAATGGTGGTGATTTTTTAATTTCTGAAACTGCTAATAACGACCAAGGATTTTTCGGGATTCAAAAAAAGCGTAGAGAACTTCCTGCAGCTTACGGAAGTATTGGTGCTTACAGATTAAGTTCAACAGAATACAAAAACGCCTATAAAGACAATTCTTGGAATGTTGATAAAGTAGGTGCGCCAATCAACAACAGCATCAGTTTTAGTCATTCTGATAAATTTAAATTTGGAAACGGTGAGTCATTTTCGTACATCATTTCCTTAAATGGTGATAACAAATACCAAGTTAGAAAAGGTGCAGAACGTTCATTTGTAGAAGGCTTAGGAGAATACAATAACAATTTATATTCTCAAGCGTATAGTTACCAAACTAATGCTTCTACATTAATTGGATTAAAATATAAATCAGACAGATTTCAAGTTGGTGTAAATTCGATGTATTTAAGAACTACAGAAAACTTAATTAAAGATCAGTTTGGAGTTTTATCGAATCAAAAAACGACACCAAATCGTTTTGTAAGAACCAATCAGTTTGAACAATCGGATTATTTCAACAACCAATTATTAGCGAGTTATAAATTAACTTCTAATGACAAACATAGTGTGAAAGGTGGAATTTCTTATGTAAAAACGGTTTATGAATTACCTGATAGAAAATTCTTAGATGGAAAAATGAACGATGATGGAACATTTGAAAATTCATATGGTGGAAATACTTTAAACCGTCAACATTTTAGTATCAAAGGAAACTATTATGTAAGTGGATTATTTGAATACAATTATAAATTCGGAAAAGAAATTAATGGTAAAACAAATAAATTGGTTGTAGGTTACAATTCATTTAGAAATAGCATTACTTCAAAATACCGTTTCTTCTCAACAAGAGCTTTAGCTGGAAGTTACACAGTAACAACTTCTGTAAACGATATTAATGATCAAATTTTATCAGATATTGAAAACGGATTAATTTTCGAAAGAGAAGAATCTACTGGAGATTACAAAGTAAAATTAAATCAATTTGTAAATGCAGGTTATGCAAATGCGTTCTTTAATATTAATGAGAAATTAGAAGTAAATGGAGGTGTTCGATTTGAAGCTTCTCAAAGAACTATCAAATTCAGATCGATTTCAGATTCATTTGATGATCCATACAGAAAGAAAGACGAGAAAAAGACGTATTTCTTACCATCTGTTAACGCCAAATATTCTGTTTCTGAAAAAGCTAACATACGTTTAGCTGCTTCACAAACCATCACAAGACCAGTATTAATGGAAGTTTTACCAATTCAATTCGTAAATCCTGATGGAACTGTTGAAACAGGAAATGGTGACTTAAAAGATACAGAAAACTTAAATGTAGATTTAAAATACGAATACTTTTCAGACAAGAAAGACATGGTTGCAGTAGCAGTTTATGGTAAAAACATTCAAGATCCAATTGAGCGAATCTTTAAACCAAGTGCTACTCAAATTACAACTTTCCAAAACTCTAAAGTAGCTAATTTGTACGGAGCAGAATTTGAATTCATTTTCAATTTAGCAAATATTTCTGATAAATTAGATAATGTTTCGGTAGGATTAAATACTTCTATCATGAAAACGAAAGTAGAAATTGCTGATGAAAACAAATTAGAAAATCATCCTACAAGAGAATTACAAGGAGCTTCTAATTGGATTATTAATGCAGATGCAAAATATGAATTCAAATTAGGTAAAAATGTAACAAACACAGCAACACTTGTATATGGTGTAAAAGGTAAAAACATTTATGCGGTTGGAACTGCTGGTTTAGATCATATTTATGAAATGCCTTTCCATAAATTAGACTTTGTATATTCTTCTAAATTAACTAAAAACTTTGGTGTGAAATTTTCTGCGGATAACATTTTAAATCCATACCAAAGATTTGAGTTAGGTAACAATAGTAAGTTTGATATCCTTGAACCATCTTTAGTATTAAAAGAATACAAAAAAGGTGTTGGATTCAGCTTAAGTTTAAATTACACATTTTAATTACTAAAATCCTACTTCGGTAGGATTTTTTTTGTTTACAAAAATTTTACATTTCTAAAAATTCTTAAAAATTTAATAATAATCAGTTAACCTCTTCAAATTATGGCAAATATAAATTTGCGTATCAAAATTTTGAAATAACATAAACAATTAAAATAACTCAAAATGAAAAAATTATTTGGTTTAGCATTAACAGCTTTATTATTCGTTAGCTGTTCAGAAGAAGACAATGAGACAATCACAGTAAAAACTCCTGCAGTTGGAGAAATCACTGGTGATATTACAGTAAACAAAACGTATGCATTTGGTAACTACACTTTAAATGGTATCGTAAGAATTAAAGCTGGTGCAACTGTAACTTTTGATGCAGGTTCAACAATTACAGCTAACATTGCAAATGGTGTAGATGCATTAGTTGTAGAAAATGGTGGAAAATTAATTATTAATGGAACTGCTGGTGAGCCAGTTGTTTTCACAGAAAGTTCTCAAACTCCAGGTTCTTGGGGAGGAATTATTATGTATGGTGATGCGCCAATCGTTGGTGCTGGTGGTGTAACTACTGCAACTTCAGAAGATGGTTTAGCTTTACCTTACGGAGGTATGAACGTAGCTCACAATGGTGGAAGCTTAAAATTTGTACGTGTAGAATACGCTGGTAAGAAAATTACTGACGGTACTAGTGAAATGAATGGTTTCTCTTTTTACTCTGTTGGAGCTGGAACTGTTTTAGAAAACTTAGTATCTTACAAAGGTGCTGATGACGGATATGAGTTTTACGGTGGTACAGTAAGTGGTAAAAACTTAGTATCTTACGGAAACTATGATGATTCATTCGACTGGCAAGATGGTTGGAGAGGTCAAGATAACACAAACTGGTATGCTTACCAAGTGGGTACAGGAAACTTCGGAATGGAAATTGAAGCAAAATCAGTAAACAATTCATTCTGGCCAAAAGTAACTAACATTACTTTAAGAAGAGCTGCTGGAACTTTAACTGAAAACGGAGCTCCAGAATATGATGCAATCCAATTCAAAAAAGAAGGAAACGGAGAATATAGCAACATTTTAATTGAAGGATATACAACTACAAACGCTGTAATGTGTAGAATTCAAGATGCTGCTACAAACACAAACCAGGTAAACGGTAGCAAAATTAAATTAACTAATGTTAAAATTAATGGTGGTACTACAGAATTTGGAGCAGGTACTTCAGCTTTCACAGTTTCTTTCCCTTCAGGGCAGTATACTACAAGTACAACTACAACTGGAGCAGCTTTAACAAGTGGAGCTTGGGCTACAGTAAACGGAAGTAGTTTATTACAATAATAAGATAAAAACGTTCTTTGAAAGACAGCTCTTTTTGAGCTGTTTTTTTTTGTTCCAATGTTAAGTTTTCACTTATGTTATGAAATTGTTAAGTTATTGTTTGGTTAATGTAAAATAAATTTCTAAATTTGATTATATTAACCTAATAAAACTATGATTATGAAAGCTTTAATGACAATATGCGGTTTATTTTTAATGACATTTGGATTTGCTCAACAAGTTGAACCTACAGGTGAAGAAATTGCACCTAATACTTTAAAAGTAACATTTTATCATTCCAATGGTAACGTAATGCACCAAGGAAATTATGTAAATGGAAAATCGGATGGTTTATGGAAATCATATGATGAAGTTGGAAATTTGATTTCTGAAGGTTCTTTTGAACAAGGTAAAAAAGTAGGTTTATGGAATTTTTATAAAACAAATGCTTTAAGCGCTGTGGTTTACAATGACAATGCTGTTGCTTCAATTAAAAAATTCAACACTGATACTTTAGCAGGAAAATAAAAACCAATCAACAATATAAAAAAAGCCCAGTAATTTACTGGGCTTTTTTGTTTTTATACTTTTAAAATTTCATCTTCTGAAAGTAATTTTTGAAATCGCAATTTTAAAATAATTTGTGCAACTGCAATCACATCTTTTTCGCAATAGGCAGCTATTCTGTCGATGTTATTTTCTTTATAATACACCTTCGCTACTTCGCTCCCATCGATATCGTCTTTTGGTGAAGGCACTCCTAAAACTTTAGTCAATAGTTTTAAAGATGTATAATGTTTATAATCACCAAATTTCCATAATTCCAACGTATCTAAATGTGGAACTTCCCAAGGTTTTTTACCCATTAAATTCAACTTTGCAGGAATTTTAATCCCGTGAATTAACATTCTTCTGGCAATAAAAGGAAAATCAAACTCTTTTACATTATGTCCACACATAATGTGATGTGGTAAACTAAAATGATTGTTAATTAGGTTCGAAAAATCTAATAGTAAGCGTTCTTCATCACCTTGAAAAGTGGTGACTCTAAATTGTCTTTCTCCTTGTTTCTGGGTAAAATATCCCACTGAAATACAAATAATTTTTCCAAATTCTGCCCAAATTCCGGCTCTTTCATAAAATTCTTCTGGAGTAAATTCGTCTTTTCTTTGGTATTGGGTTTTAAGTGCAAATAGCTCTTGAAAATCTTCGTCTAAATCTGTAAAATTTTCTAATTCAGGAACGGTTTCAATATCTAAAAACAAGATATTGTCTAATTGAATGGCGTGTAACATATTGAATTGGTTTTAAATTTTATTTTTTCTTCTTCGCGTTGAGCATTTTATAAGCTTCTTCTACATACACATATAAATCATTACTATGTGGATCAGTTGTGGTTTGTAATCCTTTTAAATGTCCTAATCGAACAATTATTAAATCATCTTCTGGAATCACAATTACAAACTGACCTAAATGACCTCTCATGTAGTATAATTTTTTACCTTTTATAGTGTGCAACCACCAACCATAACCATATTCTGGACTATCAGGAAAACGAGGTTGTAACGATTTTGCTACAAAAGCACTGTCTAAAAGTTGCTTACCATTCCATTTCCCGTTTTGCTTGTATAGTTTTCCAAAACGAGCAAAATCTCTGGCATTACTAGCTATACAACAATAGGCTTTTTCAATTCCGGTATCGGCTTCATCTAATTGCCAAAGTGCGTCATTTTCGGCTCCCATGGGTTTCCAAAAATTATCGGAAACATAATCGGACAAATATTTTCCAGTTGCTTTTTCAATACACATGGCTAATAATTGTGTGGCACCACTTAAATATTCAAAGCTTTGCCCTGGTTTGTTTTTTATTTTTAAACCTAGAATAATTCCTTTTAAATTATCATCAAAATAGGCACGAGTTACGATGGAAAATGGACTATAATATTTTTCATCCCAACTTAAACCTGAAGCCATAGAGGACAAATCACCCACCGTAACTTCTTTGGCGTATTTTCCTTTTAATTCAGGAAAAAAATCAGTTACTTTTTGGTCTAAACTTTTAATTTTTCCTTCCATAATAGCTTTCCCCATTGCCATAGTAACCACACTTTTTGCCATGGAAAACGAATTAGATTTTGAATCTTTTCCAAAACCATCATAATAACTTTCGTGCCAAATACTATCATTTTTAATGATTAGAAAGGCAATTGTTTGTAACTCTTTATGTGTTTTATCCAGAATTGCTGTCGATGGAACGCTATTATATTCCTTAGAAATTGCCCAAGGTTGAGCCACACCTTTTTTTATGGTTCGATTTGGAAATTCTTTATAATCTTCTAAAAATGCGGTAGTATATCCTTTTAAATAAATTGTTCTAACGGCTCTTAATAAATAATCCACATCAAAAACATACATCAAAATAATGATGCTAGCTAAGATTATAAAAAACCATTTGAAAAACTTTTTAAGAAATGTCATGACTTGAAGAATTTAAAAGCAAGATAAGAAATTTTTAAAATAAACTTTGTTGTTTTACGGGATTTTCATGTTCTAACAACCATTTTTTTCGCCATAAACCACCAGCATAACCAGTTAGGGAACCATCGGAACCAATAACACGATGACACGGAACAACAATCCAAAGTGGATTTTTACCATTGGCATTAGCAACCGCACGAATAGCTTTTGGATCACCTAAATTATTGGTAATTTCCTGATAAGAACACGTTTTTCCGAATGGAATTTTTAATAATTCTTCCCATACTTTCTTTTGAAAATCTGTGCCGTTTGGATTTATTTTGAAGTTGAAATTGGTTCGAGTGCCTTCAAAATATTCATTCAATTGTACAACAACTTCTTCAAATAATTCAGGAATACTTTCAGACAAAACCGTTTCCTCCGAAGTTACCGAAATTTTAGAAATTCCGTCTTCGTTACCTTCAACTAACACAAATCCAAGCGGACTATTGATTACAATTTTTTCCATAAAAAAATCCCGATAAGCAAACCTTATCGGGATTAAATATATAACTATTTTTTATATTATTTTGTTGTTGGAGTAACTACAGCAGGTACTTCGTTTACTTTTACTGTTCCTTTGATAGTAATAATTTTTGGAGCAGAATTTTCTTCGCTAGTAGTAACTGTTACTGTTTTATGGAAAGCTCCACCTGCAGCAGCATTGTAAGTTGCAGTAACTGTTCCTTTTTCACCTGGTTTAACAGCTGTTTTTGTGTAATTAGTTGCAGTACAACCACAAGATGCTTTTACATTAGTTAAAGTAATATCTTTGTTTGTTGTGTTTGTGAATGTAAATTCATAAGAAACTGGTTTCCCTTGTTCAATAGTACCAAACTCATGTGTATCTTTTTCCCATTTTAATTGAGAAGGAACTTGTGGAGTTTGAACTGCAGCAGCAGGAGTAGCAGCAACTGCTGGAGCAACCGGTGCAGCAAGTGGCGCAGTTGTAACCGCTTTAGCTGTAGCTTTAACTTTTTTCTTAGTTTGTGCAAATGATACTGATGTTACTAATAACACAAATGCAAGTAATTTTACTGTTTTCATAATTATTGTTTTTTAAGTTTTTACTTTATTGATATAGCAAATGTATTTATTTTTTTAAAAAATGCTGTTAATCAGTTATATTTATTGTGTTAATGACTTGTTAATGATTAATTTCGCATTAAAATTTGTTATAATATCGTTGAAAAATTGAGGTAAGAATAAAAAAAATAACAAAAGAACATAAATGAAGTTTTCTAGATTTAATATTGTTATCATAATTGGCTTCCTTGCTATTGTAGGGGTAATTATTATGCAATTGTTTATCATCAATAACGCACATAAATTAGCCAAGAAAGAAACCGAAGACAAAATCTTTTTCGCGCTTCAAGATGTACTAGAAAAATTGTATATCGACAATCAAACGGGTTTATTGGTTGCTAATCAAGTAGAAAGAGTTTCAGAAAATTACTTTACTGTTAATGTAAATTATGAATTTGAAAACACCATTTTAGAACATTATTTAATTTCGGAATTTCAGAAAAAGAATCTGGATTTAGATTTTGAATACGCAGTTTACAATTGCACTTCCGACCAAATGGCGTTTAGTAATCATATTAATAGTAACGGAAGCAAAGAACCAATTAAATGCCCAACTTGTTTTAGCAAACAACCAGAATATACCTATTATTTTGCCATAAGATTTCCAGATATTGAACAAAATTATTTCAAAAATTTGAGTCAATATTGGATTTTTACTTCTGTATTATTTTTGGTCTTAATTATTTATGTGTATTCGGTTGTATTGATGTTGAAACAGAAAAAATACACCGAATTGCAAAAAGATTTCATCAATAACATGTCGCATGAGTTTAAAACGCCTTTGGCTTCCATACTTATTGCTTCCAATTATGTGAAACAACAAAATGAAATTAAAGAAAATCCTAAACTTTCTAAATACAATCAAATTATTGTGAATCAAACCAATAAATTGAATGAACATATAGAAAAAATCTTATATGTAGCCAAAACAGAAAGCAAGCAAATGCTAATTGACAAAACCAAATTCGAGTTGAAACCCGTTTTAGATTTAGTAAAAGATAATATCAAATTAAAATACGACAAGAAAATTGACATTTCTGTAAACACATCTAAAGCATTTAAAATCAACGCCGATGAGTTTCATGTGTATAACATTTTGTTTAATTTGGTAGATAATTCGGTTAAATATTGCGAAGATGTTCCAAAAATTGAGATTGAAGTTTCCGAAATAAAAAACCAACTTTGCATACAGGTTAAAGATAATGGTTGCGGAATTCCTACAAAAGACTTACCTTTCGTATTTGATAAATTCTTCCGCGTGACTCGAAAAGATGTAAACACTATTGAAGGTTTCGGAATTGGATTATCGTATGTAAAAAAGATTTGCGATTTGCACCGTTGGAAAATTGCCATTGCCAATAATGTAGAAAAAGGAATAACGGTTACTATTTTAATTAACCAAAAGGATTATGAAATGAGCGATAATTAAAATTGTTCTTTAATCAAAAATTATGATTCGCGAATTGCATTTGACCAATAAAAAACAATAAACAACCACAAATGAATAGAAAAAAGGTTTTATACATTGAAGACGAAGAAACTTTAGCATTTTTAACTTCCGATAATTTGGAACAACATTTCGATGTGGTGCATTGTACGAATGGAAAAAGCGGATTGGAAACGTTTTGTAAAAGCCAATTTGATATTGTGGTAACGGATATTATGATGCCAGAAATGGACGGATTTGAATTGGCTACCGAAATTAGAAAGCGCAATCAAGAAATTCCTATTATCTTTTTATCGGCGAAAACCATGAAAGAAGATCGAATTAAAGGGTTGAAATTGGGCGCTGATGATTATTTAGTGAAACCGTATTCTATAGAAGAATTGATTTTAAAAATTGAAGTATTCTTACACCGAAGTCAGAAAAACACGGAAAAAGCAGTGAAATCATATCAATTTAATGGTTTTACTTTTGAACCAGAAAACTATTTAATTAAAAACGAAACGTCAAAAACTACACTTACTGAACGTGAAGCACAATTATTAAAATTGTTTTTAGACAATCCAAATACCGTTTTAAAACGCGAAAAAATCCTAATGGAACTTTGGGGTTCTGACGATTATTTTTTAGGAAGAAGTTTGGATGTTTTTATTTCTCGTTTGCGAAAAATTTTCAAAGAAACACCCAATTTATCAATTGAAAACATTCCTCGAGTTGGGTTTAAATGGGTGAGTGAGTAGAATTACATTCTCAAAACACTATCTTTGCCAAAAAAAATAAAACTTACATGTCTAGAGATACACAATTAAAAGAACGCTGGGATAAAGTGGTAACCTTTTTATCTGAAAAATTTGCGGATGGTGATGAATTGGATTTAGATGCGATAATTTATTTAATTGGTATTCAGGAATTAGGCAAAATAAATACCACTTTCAAGAAAGACGAAAAAGTCAACTTAATGCATATTGCTATTTGTAAACTTTTAGAACCTTATGGTTATTATGAATTTGAATTTTTCGACAAAGACGGATGGCCACATTATAAAGTAGTGAAAGAATTACCTACGCTAAAAGCGGGCGAACAATCGGTTTTAATGAAAGAAGCCATTGTACATTATTTTTTGGAAAAAGAAATTATTAATTAGTATTCCGTGTTCAGATTTTAGCAATCAGTTGAAACTATTTATAAAAAAACTTCCAACTTCCAACTTCCAACTTCCAACTTTTATTTAAATTTGCAGACAATTACCATTTACAATGATTGACAAAATAAAACAACATATTGCAGCAGCGCAAGCTTTTACTACTGAAAACAAAGCTACTTTAGAAGAGTTTCGTATTAAATATTTAGGGAGTAAAGGTTTATTGAAAGAATTCTTTGCCGAATTTAAAAACGTACCAAACGAACAAAAGAAAGAATTCGGTCAGGTAGTTAACGAATTAAAAAACACGGCTGAAGAAAAAGTAAAAAGCATACAAGAATTACTAGAATCTAAAACAGAATCTGTAAACTTGTTTGGCGATTTATCTCGTCCGGGAAATCCAATCAACATTGGTTCTCGTCATCCTATTTCTTTAGTAAAAAATCAAATTTTAGATGTTTTCTCAACCATAGGATTTAACGTTTCGGAAGGTCCAGAAATTGAAGACGATTGGCATAACTTTACCGCGTTAAATTTACCAGAATATCACCCAGCACGCGATATGCAGGATACGTTTTTCATTCAAACGAATCCAGATGTATTGTTGCGTACGCATACCTCATCGGTTCAGGTAAGATACATGGAAAACAATAAACCGCCAATTAGAACGATTTCTCCAGGTAGAGTTTTCCGTAACGAGGCTATTTCATCTCGTTCACACTGTATTTTCCACCAAGTAGAAGGTTTATACATTGATAAAAATGTTTCGTTTGCCGATTTAAAACAAACGTTATTATATTTCACAAAAGAAATGTTCGGAAAATCTAAAATTAGATTACGTCCGTCATACTTCCCTTTTACTGAGCCGAGTGCTGAAGTAGATATTTATTGGGGATTAAAAACTGAAACCGACTACCGAATTACAAAAGGAACAGGTTGGTTAGAAATTATGGGTTGTGGTATGGTGGATCCTAATGTTTTGAAAAACTGTGGAATCGACCCGAACGAATATACAGGTTACGCTTTTGGTATGGGAATTGAAAGAATTGCCATGTTATTATACCAAATTGGCGATATTAGAATGTTTTATGAAAACGATGTGCGTTTCTTAGAACAATTTAAATCTAGTTTATAATAAAAAAAGCTCAGCGTTTGCTGAGCTTTTTTGTTATTTCATTAAATGAAAAATCCATAGTTACTTAAACTAAGTAATCCAAAAAATTAATTTTTTTATTAAATTGTTGAGCTATTTCTTCCTTACTAAATCCAAGAGTAAAATCTCTTAACTCTAAATTTTCATCAAAAAAAAT